>JAVKCR010000494.1:0-8246 GCA_040222645.1 Rhodospirillales bacterium | reverse complement strand
GTAATGCGCCGGCCGCCGCGCTGATCGCGGCGCTGCAGCTCAAGAACGTGGTCGTCGGCCCGACCATCGAGATCGACCATCCCGGCCTGATCTATTTCATCTATGCCGCGCTGATCGTGGCCAACCTGCTGATGTACGGCGCGGCGATCGCGCTGATCAAGCCCTGCGTCAAGCTGTTCAGCCTGCCGCGCGGGCTCTTGATGCCGCTGATCATCCCCGTCTGCGTCGTCGGGGCCTATGCCGTCAGGCTATCCATGTTCGACGTCTGGGTGATGCTGGGTTCCGGCCTGATCGGCTACCTGCTGGTCGCCTTCCGGTTCCCGGTCGCCCCGATCGTGCTCGGCGTCATCCTGGCGCCGATGGCCGACGAGAACCTGCGCCGCGCGCTGCTGGTGTTCGATCGCAAGGGAATGGATTACGTGCTCAACCAGCATATCGGCAATTTCCTGCTGATCGTGATCGTCTTCGTGATCGCCGAGGGGATCTACCGGGGCTGGAAAAACCAGAAGGCGATGCGGCGGGCCTCCTGAGAGGCCGGCGGCATCGCCCCTGGAAAGCAACCAGATTGTATGGTGGCCGTGATGTCCGGTCAGGCTTCCGACAGGAACGCCGCGACGGTTTCCGTGAACGCCCGAGGCTGTTCGATGTTGGACAGATGCGCGGCGTCCCTGAGCACAGCGAGGCGGGCGCCCGGCGTGCGATCGGCCATCGCCTGCATGACGGCGATCGGGGCCGCGGGATCGTGTTCGCCGACGACATAGAGCGTCGGGCAGGCGATTTCACCGAGGCGGGGCAGCAGGTCGAGCGATTGCAGGCAGCGCGCGGCAAGCTCGTAGCCCCGCGCCGGGGTCGAGGAGATCATCTCCGTCACCAGCTGCAGGATACGCTGGTTGCTTTCGGCCTTGCGGAAGCCTTCCGTGAACCAGCGTTCCATGGTCGGCCCGGTCAGTGCCGCCATGCCCTCGGCCTGCAGCTTCGCGATATTGCCGTCCCAGATCGCCTTGTAGGGGGCGGGGGCGTCGGCCCGGGCATCGCAGCAGACCAGCCGGCCGAGACGACCGGGATGATGGATGGCGAGCGCCATGCCAGTCATGCCGCCCATCGAGATTCCGACGAAATCCGCCCTGTCGATGGCGAGGATATCCATCAGTCCGGCGACATCGTCGGCCATCTCGGCGAAGCCGTAGGGAGCTTCGGGGACAGCACTGCCGCCATGGCCGCGGGAATCGTAGCGCAGCACGCGGCGCGTGTTG
Organism: Rhodospirillales bacterium; assembly: GCA_040222645.1. GTDB lineage: Bacteria > Pseudomonadota > Alphaproteobacteria > Rhodospirillales > HT1-32 > HT1-32. The sequence continues at coordinate 6,993 of JAVKCR010000494.1, read as the reverse complement.
GCGAAGGCCAATAACTGTCGGTCCCACATGCGCATGTCGGTCGCCAGCGAGTTCGAGAAGATGACCCATGGCGCACCGTCAGGGCCATCGACATGATAATTGAGGGTCTGGCCGCCGGCGGTGGTCGCGGTGTCCTTCAGAGAGACAAGCCGGCTCATGCGGCGCTTGCCTTGATCGCGCTGTTGACCAGCGGCATCACCTTCTCCGCCATCAGGATCATCGACTTGCGGCCGAGGTCGTAGTCTGTCCAGTCATGGCCGGCATAGACCAGATGGCCGAAATCTCCGATCTGCTCGCGGAAAGCCAGCACCTGCTCGGCGACGCTCGACGGGTCTCCATAGATCACCAGCTTGTCGAGGACGTAGTCCAGCGTGACCGCGTCATCCGGCATCTCCTGGTCTTCCTTGAACAGGTTTAGGCGCTTGCCGGCGCGCATCTTCTGCAGCAGCTGGGAATAATAGAGCACGTACGGGCTGCCGGGATCGCGCGCATAGCGTTTCGCGGTCGCCATGTCCTCGCAGACGCAGAGATTCTTGGCGACGCGCCAGTTGGCGGGGTCGGCCTTGCGTCCGGCCAGCTCGCAACCCTCGACATATTTCGGCCAGTGGGTGGCTACCCATTGCGGCAGCAGGAAGTTCGCCGAGATGGCTTCCCAGCCCCGCTGCGCCATGGCGGTGACACCCTTGGAATAGGGCGCGACGACGGTGCCGACGATGGGCGGATGCGGCAGCTGGTAGGGTCGGGGAATCTCGCCCTGGCCGATTTCCGCCAACATGGTCTTCGCGGTCGAGACCTTGAAATACTCGCCCTCGAGATTGTAGGGCGGCTCTCCCTTCCAGATGTCGAGCACCATGTTGATGCATTCGACGAACATCGCGTTGCGGTCCTTGTCGAGATTGCCAAAGGCTTCCGCATCCGACATCAGCCCGCCCGGCGAGATGCCGAAATTCAGCCTGCCCTCCAGCATGTGATCGAGCATCGCGATCTCGGCGGCGACACGTACGGGATGCGAGTTCGGCAGGTTGACGGTGCCGGTACCGAGCCGGATCGACCTGGTCTCGTAGGCGACGCTGGCGAGGAAGGCGACCGTCGAGGTGATGATCTCCGACTGGTCGGTCGAATGCTCGCCGCAATAGGCTTCGCGATAGCCGAGCCGGTCGGCGAGGATGAACGCTTCCCGGTCCTCCTTCAGGCTCTGGGTCATCGGCTTGCCCAGCGGATGAATGGGCATGGTGAAGAAAGACAGTTCCATCGTACGTCCCCGGCGTTTTCGTCAAAATCCGTTCGTGGTTCCGTTATGGCGTAAGCGGACGGCGCGCTGATAATGATTGTTTGTAATGCCGTTTATCAGGTTTCCAGATGGAAACGGTCGCAGGTACCTGTTGAATCCATATGGCCTCGCCGGGCCGGGGATCAGGCCGCGCCGGTTTTCTGGCGGGCATTGCGCTGCGGCATGGTGCTCTTCTCCACCGCGCGTTCCAGGACGTCGAGCAGGATGTCGTAGAAGGCCTGCGCGGCATAGTTCAGCGGCTTCGCGCTGTGCTCGATGCGCAGGTACTGGACCGGCAGGCCGGGATCGTCGATCAGGGCGATCCGGCGCCGGCCCTCGTCGATATCGGGCATGCAAAGGATGCCCGGCAGGATGGTGATCCAGTCCGAATTCGCGACCAGGTCGAGGGTGCCGAACATCGCGTCGAGTTCGAGGATGGTCCCGACATCGATGCCGTGGGTCGAGAGGTAGGAATCGATCATGATGCGCCGGGCGTTCGACCGGCTCGGCAGCACCAGCTTCGGGATCGAAAGCTTCCGGAGATTGGCGACCTTCCCCGGATTGAAATCGCTGTTCGCCGACCAGACCAGGTATTCCCGGTCGGTCGCCATCGCGGTGACGGTCAGGCTGTCGTTGGTGGCGGAATAGGGAACGACCGCGAAATCCAGTTCGCCCTCGATAACCTGGCGCGACAATTGCCCGGAATAGGCCTCGGTGATCGACACGCGCACGTTCGGGAAGAGTTCCGAATAGCGGATCAGCGTCGGGCTGAGGATGGCGCGGGTGAAGGTCGGCATCAGGCCGATGCGGATATGCCCGGTGACATCGCCGGAGAGTTCGCGCAGCGTGTTCTCGGCATGCATCGCCGAGCGCATGGCCTTCAGCGCGACATCGTAGAAGCGCCGGCCCGCCTCGGTCGGAACCACGCCGGTCGAGCTGCGTTCGAGCAGTTCGACCCCGTAGCGGTCTTCCAGCCAGCGGACATGCATCGACAGGCCGGACTGCGTGGCGCCGACGCGTTTGGCCGCCGCGGAGAACGACCCCTCCTCGTAGACGGCGATGAAATGACGCAGGTGTAACAGCTTCATGACATGCTCCTCGCGCCGACCATGTCTATCAAGTTTTCTGATGTCAAATATATTTGATTATTAGTTCTTGCATGGGTCCTGCCCCCTTATCATTGCCCCGTGACAATGCCTCGCGGCGTGGATCGGAGTGGATGGATGCGACAGCAGGACGAGATCAATATCGACCCGGTCGAACTGCGGAACGTGCTTGGCTGTTTCGCCACGGGCGTCGCCGTGGTGACGACGCTCGGCATCGATGGCGGGCCGGTCGGCATGACGGTCAATTCCTTCTCGTCGGTCTCGCTCGACCCGCCGCAGATTCTCTGGAGCCTGGCGCTGAAGGCGCCGTCGCGGCCGGCCTTCCGGGCGCATCCCGGGTTCGCCGTCAACATCATGCCGGCGGAGGCCAAGGAAGAGACGCTGCAATTCGCCCGGCCGTCGGAGGACAAGTTCCGCGGCATCGACTGGCGGCCGGGCCTGCACGGCGTTCCCGTGCTGGCCTGCGCCATAGCGACGCTGGAATGCGCCACCGACCGGATCATCGAGAGCGGCGATCATGAAATCTATATCGGCGGGGTGCATTCCATCGGCCGCACCGGCGGCATGCCGCTGATCTTCCACCAGGGCCGCTTCGCCGATCTCGGCCAGGCGCTCTGAGTTTCTCCACATATCACGGGAATCACATGTTCAATATCGTTGTAGCGGGCTTCGGCTGGTGGGGGCGTCATGTCGCCGGCCGCCTGAAGGATCATCCGGAAATCAGGGTTGCGGGCGTCATCGAACCGAACCCGGCCCTGCGCGAGGACATCCGCGCCGCCGGGCTCACGGCCTTCGAGAATTTCGATGCCCCGCTCGGGGATGCCTCGGTCAACGCGCTGGTGCTGACCACCCCGAACACCCTGCACGAGCAACAGGTGATCGCCTGCGCCGCGGCCGGCAAGCATGTCTATTGCGAGAAGCCGCTCGGGCTGACGGCGGCCAGCGCGCGCCGCTCCATGGCTGCCGTCGAGAAGGCCGGTCTGCAGCTCGGCATCGGCCATGAACGCCGGTTCGAGCCGGGCATGATCGCGTTGAAGCAGGCCATCGCGGCGGGCGAACTCGGCACCATCATGCATGCCGAGGCCGCCTTCTCGCACGACAAGCTGATCGGCGTGTCGTCCGACGACTGGCGCACCAGGAAGGACATCTCGCCGGCCGCCGGCATGACCGCGATGGGCATCCATCTGACCGACCTGCTGATCTGGTTCTTCGGACCCGTGGAAACCGTGCAGGCGATGACGTCGAGCCGCTCGCTCGGCTGGGAAACCGGCGACGTGGTGACGGTGCAGCTCGGCTTCGAGGCCGGCATGACCGCCACCTTCTCGGCGGTGCTGCATACGCCGCATTTCATCCGCATGCATGTGTTCGGCACCGGCAAGTGGGTCGAGGTCCGCAACGCCACCCACCCGGACACGCCGGGCGGCAAGGTCGAGTATGTCGAGGCGGTGACAGGCTCTCCGCTGCAGACCACGTCGCTGAACTGGACCGACGCGGTGGTCGCCAATCTCGAATCCTTTCGCGCCGCCGCGATGGGAGAGGCGGCCTACGTCTTCACCAATGACGAGATGGTGCACAACATCGAGGTTCTGGAGGCGATCTCCCTGTCCGCCTCCGACCGGCGGACGGTTCGCATTTCCGAACTGCGCTGAAGACCTTGGCCGGCGGCTTCCCTGGCCGCCGGCTATTTCTTCCGGGCGGCCTGCATGTCCGCGAGATGGGCGAGCGTGCGGTTGGAGAGCGGCAGGTCGACCGGTTCGCCGAGATCCGCCGACACATCGGCGGCGCAATAGGATTCCATCACCAGCCGCGCATGGGTCGGCTCGACCATCACGGGCCGACCCAGCAGTACCGATTCCAGGAAATGCAGGGTCTCCGGGCCCATCTGCCCGGCGAAGACATGGTCGACCTGTTCGCCCGGCATCGTCGACATCGGGTACTGGGTTCCTTCCGATACCGTGTTCAGCCAGTGATCCCGCGCCGTGTCGTCGAGGATCAGCGCCCCCTCCGTGCCGGTGATCTCGATCCAGGTCGAGCAGTAGTTCGGGAAGCTGGGCGGCAGGTTCCAGCCGCCGCCGATGACCACCAGCACGCCGTTGTCCATGGTCACGGTCGACCACATGCAATCGAAGGAGCCGTTGAGGTCCTTCATGTAGCCGTAGGCGCCCTGCGAATAGATCCGCACCGGTTTCGCCGGCTCCAGCAGCCAGTAGACGAAATCGAGATCATGGGTCGATTCCATCGCCGCCGGCGAGAGCTTCACCCGGTTGGCGATCTTCTTGCCGAGATTGCGCGAGAGATGCCGGCTGACCATGATGTTGACCACGTTGCCGAGCTTGCCCTTGGCGATGGCTTTCTTGGCGTAGGCGATCTTCGGGTTGAAGCGCTGCGAATAGCCGATGGTGAACTTGAGATTCTTGTCGCGGGCGATGGCGATCAGCTCGTCGGCCTGGAAGAAATCCATGGCAATGGGTTTTTCCAGCAGCACATGCTTGCCAGCTTTCAAGCAGTCGCGCGCGATCGGGTAATGGGTGTCCTCCGGCGTCGTCGAGATCTAGACCACCTCGATGGCCGGGTTGTTGACGATGTCCTGGTAATCCAGCGTCGCGGTCGCCGGATCGGTCATCGCCTTGACCTCCGCCAGCCGTTCCGGACGGATCTCGCAGATATGCAGCCTGTCGACGAGTGCCGAGTTCGCGAGCGTTACCGCCCGGATTCCACCGCACCAACCGGTTCCAATGACCGCGGCTTCAGTCTGGCGCATGTCGGATCTTCCTCGTCTGTTGCTGGTCCCCGCATGTTCCGCATGCCGGGAAATTCAGGCGGATACTAGTTTGCCGGGCGCGGGCGGCAAAACTCATGTTTTCTGATGTCTCTCATCAGTACATTTTCTAGCTGGAACTCGATGCCGTCGCGACAGCCCGCCCTGTGCCCGTGCTAGGATCGGCTGCACCCCGCCCGAGACGCCGCACCGGCGTTGCCCTCTCGCCCCGGAGACCGGTTTTTTGATCGAAGATATCGCCTCCGTCATCCTGCCCGTGTTCGTGATGGCCGGCATCGGCTACGCCATCAACCGGCGCGGTTTCCGCCTCGACACGGAAGCGATCGGCCGCCTCGTCCTTTTGGTGGGTACCCCGGCGCTGGTCTTCTCGTCGCTGACATCGCCGGATATCCCGCAGGCCTCCCTGTCCGGCCCGGTCAGCGCGGCGCTGCTGGCGACCGGCATCGCCGCCGTCCTGGGAGCGCTCTTCCTACTCGCCATTCGGCAGCCGGTCCGGGCCTTCGTCTCCAGCCTCGCGCTGCCGAATTCCGGCAACATGGGGCTGCCGATCGTGCTGCTGGCCTTCGGGCAGCAGGGACTCGCGAACGGCGTCGCCTTCTTCTTTGTCATTGCGCTGGTCCAGTACATCTTCGTGCCGGTCATCATGGACGGCAATTTCAGCCTCGGCCGGGTGCTGCGCGAGCCGCTGGTCTATGCCCTGATCGCGGTGTTCATCTTCCGCGCCACCGATTCCGTGCCGCACGAGATCATCACGCGGTCGACCCACCTGCTCGGCGGCATGGTGATCCCGCTGATGGTCATCCTGCTCGGTTATTCGCTGGCCGGCCTCCAGGTCTCCGACCTGCGCCTCGCGCTGGTGCTGGCTCTCGCGCGGCTCGTCACCGGCATCATCGCCGGCCTCATCGTGATCCACCTGCTCGGGCTGACCGGCATCGTCGCGGGCTGCGTCTTCCTGATGGCGGCGATGCCCTGCGCGATGGTGATCTATCTCTTCGCGCTGCGCTACAACCGCGCGCCCCGGCGCATCGCCGGCCTCGTCGTGGTCTCGACCCTGATGACCTTCGCGGCCCTGCCGGGCCTTCTCGTCGTCGGCATCGCGCTCAGCGAGGGGGCGGTGCCGCTCGACCTCCTCACCGGGCAGTGGTAGGGGCGGCCAAGTGCTTCAAGTTCCGCGATGCCTTCCATCAGTTCTTGTAATTACGGTGCGCCGGTCCGCCGGGCTACCCTCGGCCGAACCATCGCGAATGGACCAGGCAGTTTCGGGAGACGACATCCATGCCACATAAATCGGGCGAGCAGATCGGGCTCGCCATCATCGGCTGCGGCACCATCGGCAGAATCCGCGCGGAATTCGCGCGCGCCTATCCCGGTGTCGGCTGGATCGGGCTCTGCGACCTGAAGTCGGATCTCGGCCACAGGCTGAAGGACGACGTGAAGGCGGATTTCTTCACCACCGACTACACGGAATTGCTGGCGCGTCCGGAAGTGACCGCCGTCATCATCGCGACCGACGAGAATTTCCATGCCGGGCCGACCATGCTGGCCGGTCTTCAGCTTCTCCTTGATGGCGAGGAAGCGGCGGCGGAAGCGCTGGGTGTAACCGACCACCGCATCGACGCCGGCGCTCTCGATCGCGGCGAGGATGTCGGCGGATTCGCGCGCATCGGTCGCCAGCGGCTTCTCGATGAACAGGTCATGGCCTTTCTCCGCGGCCAGCATGGTCGGCCCGGCATGGAAATTCTCGTCGGTCGCGATGATGACGGCGGTCACTTCCGGACGCGCCAGCAATTCCGTGTAGTCGGTGGTGAAGAAATCCGCCTTCACGTCGTCCTTCAGCC
>JAVKCR010000493.1:0-3400 GCA_040222645.1 Rhodospirillales bacterium | reverse complement strand
TATCACCCCGATACCATACGCAGCGACCTCGCCGCCGCCGGCCTCAGCGGCGCCCGCGCCGTGGAGATCGAAACGGCTGACGGTCTCACCCTCAATGCCTGGTATGCGCCGCCCGCGGCGGCGGATGGGCCGGTCATCCTCTATACCCACGGCAATGCAGGATCCCTGATAGACCGGGCGGAACGGATGCGCGTCTATCTCGATGCCGGCCTCGGCTGCCTGCTGCTCGACTACCGGGGTTTCGGCGGCAATCCGGGCAGCCCGACGGAGGAGGGGCTCTATGTCGACGGCCGTGCCGGCTACGACTGGCTGGTATCTGCCGGCCATGCCCCGGAACGCATCGTTCTCTACGGCGAATCCATGGGGTCGGGGGTCGCTACCAAGCTCGCGTCCGAGAAGGCGGCGGCCGCCATCGTGCTCGATGCGCCCTTCACCAGCATCGTCGATGTCGCCGCGGGCCGCTATCCCTGGCTGCCTGTGAGCCTTCTCGTGGTCGACCGTTTCGATTCGCTCTCTCGCATCGGCGATGTCCGGATTCCGCTGCTGGTTCTGCATGGCACCGATGACAGGGTCGTGCCGTTTCCGCTTGGGCGCCGGTTGTTCGAGGCCGCCAACGAGCCGAAGCGCTTCGTGCGGTTCGACGGCGGATCGCATATGGACCTTTACGAGCATGGCGCGGCTTCGGAAGTCATCGGCTTCGTGCGCGAACATGCCGGCAACTGACCGGCTCCCGTACTGATTGTGCGGGGCCGGAAAAACTTCCGAACTCCTTGATTTTTCTCCATAATTTGCTAATATAGTTAATTGGGTATGAATGGGGTGGTGTGTCCGGAGCGACGCATCGCCAGCAAGTTGTTGATAAGGCGAAAGGAGTCCGGAGAGCATGGCTCTTCAGGTCAAACCGGTCCAGAGCAGCCCGGCTGCATCGGCGTCGCGGATCACCGCGTCTTCCGGTGCGCGTGGCGTTGCCTCGACCACTCGGCCTGAAGTCGATGCGTTGTCGACCGATTTCAACGTAGGGTCGCAAGACGAGCAGGTTCTCCAGCAGGATTACTCCTTTGGCAGCAATGCCGGACAGCGTGAACATGACCCGCGTTCCGACGCGCAGGCTGTCGCCTTCGCCTACGAACTGCACGAATCAGAGGAAGCCCGGTCGGCCCAGGGGACCACGTTCTCCGGCATCATGCGGCGGGCGGGCCAGTTGCCCTCGCACGAGATCGCGCGCGGCGTCGCGATCTACGAGAACAACATGAACACCATCGCCAACGGCGGCCGTTCGACCGGCCGGCAACTCAGCTACGCCATCTGACGGGACTGTGTCCGCGATCACTGCGGCGGGATGCCCGGGCGGGCAGACTGCCGGCGTGAGGTAATGAAATCATGTCGACGATTGCATCCATAGCCTTGTCCGGCCTCCAGGCGGCGACTACACGCGCCTCAGGTGCGGCCTCGAACATCGCCAACCGGAATACGTCCGGCCGGGTCTCGGAAGAGGGAACCTACAGCGGCTATCCGGCCCTCGCGACCGAGCAGTCCGCGCGTGCCGGGGGCGGCGTGAGCGCGTCGCTGACACCGGTCGATCCCGCCTTCGTACTCGCTGTCGATGCGTCCGACCCGAATGCCGACGATGACGGCGTGGTCGGCTTGCCGGCCGGGTCCGACATCGAGGACGTTGTGGAACTGCGGCGCGCCCAGCATGCCTACGAAGCCAATGCGGCGGTGCTTCGGACAGCGGACGAGCTTTCCCGTTCACTGCTCGATATTGACGCCTGAAGCCGGTTCCGAGGTTGCGCCCGGCAACCAATTCTTTACCCTGTCGGGCAGAGAATGCATTCCTGAACCTGAAGAACCCCGTTTGGGAAGGAACGATGCCCGCAGCCGCAGATTCCAGCTTTGATGTCGCGATCTGGTTCTGCGACCGCGCCCTGCACGAAAACAGCTACCTGCAGCCGCAGAAGCTGCACCGCCTGCTCTATGTCTCGCAGGCATTCTTCGCGGTCGAGCATGGCGGCCGGAAGCTGATGCCTTCGATCTTCGTGGCCGACCATATGGGGCCGATCGAACCCAACATCTATCGCGCCTTCGCCAATGGCCGACCGAACATCGAAACCTGGCCGCTGCCGGAAGAGGCGGAAGCATTCCTGGAGGCGATCTGGGAGCGTTATTCCAAACATACCACAGATCACCTGTCGAAGACCCTGATGAAGCATCGGCCCTTTCTCAACGCCTTCAAGCGCGGCGCGGGGGCGGAAATCAGCCTTGACGACATGATGACCTTCTACGGCCAGTTCAATCGCAAGCCGAAGAAGAAGGACAAGCCGAAGCACCCCGTCGAGGAACTGCATCCCGACAAGCCGACCCTGCTGGTGTCGCAATCCGGCAAGCCGGTTTCGGTCACCAAATGGGTTCCCGGACAGAAGCCCGGCTGAGATTTCCCGGGAACTTGGGGCTTGGCTTGCCAGAGCGCCTTCGCCATACTTCCGCCCTCATGAATTCACGCTGATTCCGAAGCATTTCCGCCAGATTCGTTTCCATTCAGCGACGCCAAGCGACCTTTGGGGGGTATGCGTTGATACGACCGATTATTCTTGCCGCCGCCATGTTCTTGGCAGGCATCACGACCGCTTTCGCAGCCGGTGAGGGGGCGCCGCATCTGGACGGGGCGGAGCTGGCTGTCTGGTGGGTGATACCGTTCATCCTGATGCTGTTGTCCATTGCCGTCATGCCTCTCGCCGCACCGCATTTCTGGCATGACAACTTCGGCAAGATATCGGGTTTCTGGGCTGCCGCGTTCATCGTGCCGTTTGCTCTCTTCAAGGGGTTCGACATCGCGCTCTACGAAGTCGTCCACACGCTCTTCCTCGAATATATCCCCTTCATCATCCTGCTCTTGTCGCTGTTCACGGTGGCCGGCGGGGTGCGTCTCAAGGGTACGCTGGTCGGCTCGCCGATCGTCAATACGGGTATCCTCGCCTTCGGGACCATCATCGCGAGCTGGATGGGCACGACGGGGGCGGCGATGCTGCTGATCCGCCCGCTGCTCAAGGCGAATGAACACCGGGAACACAACGTCCACGTGGTGGTGTTCTTCATCTTCCTCGTGGCCAATATCGGCGGCTCGCTGACGCCGCTTGGCGACCCGCCGCTGTTCCTCGGGTTCCTGAAGGGTGTGTCGTTTTTCTGGCCGACGACGCACATGTTCCTGCCGATGCTGATGGTCAGCCTGATCCTGCTCGCGGTCTTCTTCGTTCTCGACAGCTTCCTGTTCCGCAAGGAATCGGCGCGGCCGGCCGACGCGCATGACAGCGGCGAGGGCGAGAAGTTCGGCATCGAAGGCGGCATCAACATCCTGCTGCTTGCCGGTGTTGTCGCCGCCGTGCTGATGAGCGGTTCCTGGAAG
>JAVKCR010000492.1:0-7259 GCA_040222645.1 Rhodospirillales bacterium | reverse complement strand
ACCGGTACACGACGCTCATCCAGCGGCTTGGCATCCGCCGCTAAGGGCGGACCCGGCTGAACGCGGCCGCAGCACCCGCTGCGGCCGCTCAAGCCCCGCGGAGGTACCGCGGGCCGGCGACCGGCATAGGGCCAGGTCGTGCGAAACGGAAGAAAGAGAGTAAATGTTTACGATACACCGCAAGGAACTCGACTGGGGCGGCCGCAAGCTCGTCCTGGAAACGGGCAAGATTGCCCGCCAGGCCGATGGCGCCGTGATGGTGAGCTACGGCGACACCAAGGTGCTCTGCACCGCAGTTGGCGCGAAGAGCCCGAAACCGGGCATCGATTTCTTCCCGCTGACCATCAACTACCAGGAAAAGACTTTCGCCGCCGGCAAGATTCCCGGCGGCTTTTTCAAGCGTGAAGGCCGCCCGTCCGAGAAAGAGGTGCTGACCTCGCGCCTGATCGACCGGCCGATCCGTCCGCTGTTCGCCGACGGTTTCCGCAACGAGACCCAGGTCGTCTGCACGGTGCTCGCCCACGACCTCGAGAACAACCCGGACATCGCGGCATTGATCGGCGCCTCCGCCGCGCTGACGATTTCCGGCATTCCGTTCATGGGCCCGATCGGTGCGGCACGCGTCGGCTATGCCGATGGCGAATATCTGTTGAACCCGACCTCGACCGACCTGGAAGGCTCGTCGCTCGACCTCGTTGTCGCCGGCACCCAGGAAGGCGTGCTGATGGTCGAATCCGAAGCCAGCGAGCTGTCGGAAGAGATCATGCTCGGCGCCGTCATGTTCGGCCATCGCGGTTTCCAGCCGGTCATCGACGCGATCATCGATCTCGCCGAAGCCTGCGCCAAGGAACCCTGGCCGCTGGCCGAAGCGCCGGCCGATTACGACACGGTCAAGGCGAAGGTCGCCGAACTGGCCGAAGCCGGCCTGCGCGATGCCTACGCCATCAAGGCGAAGCAGGAACGCCAGGAAGCCATCGGCGCCGTGCGCAAGGCCACCATCGAGAAGATCGTCGAGGAGGGCTTCGACGAAGGTCTCGCCGCCAGCCAGTTCAAGAAGCTGGAGAAGGACGTCGTCCGCGGCGACATCATCAAGACGAAGAACCGCATCGACGGCCGCGATCTCGAGACCGTCCGTCCGATCGTCTCGGAAGTCGGCATCCTGCCGCGCGCCCACGGCTCCGCCCTGTTCACCCGCGGCGAAACCCAGGCGCTGGTCGTCGCCACGCTGGGCACCGGCCAGGACGAGCAGATCATCGACGCGCTCGAAGGCGAGTACCGCGAGAACTTCATGCTGCATTACAACTTCCCGCCCTACTCGGTCGGTGAAGCGGGCCGCATGGGCTCCCCGGGCCGCCGGGAAATCGGCCATGGCAAGCTTGCCTGGCGGGCGATCCACCCGCTGCTGCCGGCGAAGGATTCCTTCCCCTACACCCTGCGTGTGGTCTCGGAAATCACCGAATCCAACGGCTCCTCCTCGATGGCGACCGTCTGCGGCACCTCGCTGTCGCTGATGGATGCCGGCGTGCCGCTGGCGCGCCCCGTGGCGGGTATCGCCATGGGCCTGATCAAGGAAGGCGACGATTTCGCCGTGCTCTCCGACATCCTCGGTGACGAGGATCATCTCGGCGACATGGACTTCAAGGTCGCCGGCACCGAAGCCGGCGTCACCGCGCTGCAGATGGACATCAAGATCACCTCGATCAACGAGAAGATCATGAAGATCGCTCTCGACCAGGCGAAGGGTGGCCGGCTGCATATCCTCGGCGAGATGGCCAAGGCGCTGACCAATGCCCGAGAAGGCGTGTCGGACAATGCGCCGCGCATCACCATCATCCAGGTGCCGAAGGACAAGATCCGCGAAGTCATCGGTACCGGTGGCAAGGTGATCCGCGAGATCTGCGAAGTCTCGGGCGCCAAGGTGGATATCGAGGACGACGGCACCATCAAGGTCGCCGCCGTCGACGGCGCGGCCGGTCAGAAGGCCATCGACATGATCCGCGCGATCGTGGCCGAGCCGGAAATCGGCACCATCTACCGCGGCAAGGTCGTGAAGGTCGTCGATTTCGGCGCCTTCGTGAACTTCCTCGGTCCGCGTTATGGCCTGGTCCACATCTCCGAGCTGAAGCCGGAGCGGGTCAAGGCCGTCGGCGATGTGGTCTCCGAAGGCCAGGAAGTCTGGGTCAAGTGCATCGGCCTCGACGACCGCGGCAAGGTGAAGCTGTCGATGAAGGTCGTCGACCAGGACACCGGCCAGGAAATGACCGGCGACGCGGCCGAGGACTAATCTCCCCGCGCCGGTCTGACCGGAATATCAAGGGCGGCTGCCGCAACGCAGCCGCCCTTTTTCTTTGCCGGCCTTTCGACCAGCCGCGAGACAAGTGGAAGGCTGTGTTTTGTGACACAGATGAACACAGATAAACACAGATGGCCGTTCCGCTACCGGGCTCGCTGAGCTAGCGGTGCAGAATGCAAACCTGAAAGCTTGATTGCGCCCGAAGGGCGCGATTCTTCTATCTGACTTTTCGACAGGATATGATTCCTGAAAATACCCCGGCAACCTGAGCACATCCGTGTGCATCTGTGTTCATCTGTGTCAGAACCATTAAGCCTGACGATCACCCTTTTCGCTTTCCAGTCTGGCTCTCAGCCTTCCCAGGGTTCGTCGAAGAGGGTGTCGATGTCGGGGAGGCGCCAGGATTCGCGGCGGCCGGCCGCTATCCAATCGCGCATATGGGGATGCGCCAGCATGGTATCGCGCCAGGCGGCGGAAACCGGGTCGAGGTCGATGCCGAAGGTGGCGAAGCGGATCGCCACCGGCGCGTACATGATGTCGGCGATCGAATAGCTGCCGAACAGCCACGGACCGCCGGCGCCGAAGCGGCGGCGGCAATCGTTCCAGATCTCCACCACCCGGTAGATCGCCGTCTGCACATCGCCTTCCGGCGTAAAATTCTTCGTGCAGCCGAACACGCTCATCGGCATGGCCTGGCGCATCGCCGCGAAGCCGGCATGCATCTCGCTGGCGACCGAGCGGGCGACGGCGCGTTCGAAAGGGTCCTCCGGCCAGAGGTTGGCCGACGGATAGGTTTCCGCCGCCCATTCGCAGATCGCGAGACTTTCGCAGATGACGACTTCGTCGAGCACCAGCGCCGGCACCTTGGCCGACGGCGAATGTTCGAGGATGCGCACCTGCGTATCATCTTGGCGCAGCGGGATGATCATCTCGTCGAAGTCGCAGCCGGCCGCTTTTAGCGCCAGCCAGCCGCGCAGCGACCAGGATGAGTAGGCTTTGTTGCCGAGTACGAGAAGTGGTGTTGCCATGGTGGATTGCAGCGATAGCATCGCTTCGAGTCCGCATCAATTCCTATTGCCCGGAGACCGGCCATGCCGCTTTCGCTGATCGACGCCGCCGAGGCGTCCGTCCCGCTGCTTCCGATACGAACCACCGGCTTCGAGAACTGGCTGGATGGCCAGCCTGCCGGCCTCAGGACCTGGCTTTCCGAGACCGGCTTCACCGCGAAGGACGGCCAGACCGCCCTGCTGTCCGGCGAGGACGGCAAGCTGGCGAAGGTGCTGGTCGGCGTCGGTGCGGAGATCTCGCCCTGGTCTTTCGGCGCGCTGCCGTTCGAGCTGCCGGCCCGCGCCTACCGGCTGGAAAGCGACGATGCCGCGCTCTGCGACGCCACCGCCCTCGGCTGGGCGCTCGGCGCCTACCGCTTCACCCGCTACCGGAAGCCCGAGCGCGATGCGGCGGTGTTGGTCTGGCCCGCCACCGCCAACCGCCGGCTGGTCACCGCGCAGGCCGAGGCAACCCACCTCGCACGCGACCTGATCAACACGCCGGCCGACCATATGGGCCCGCCGGAACTGGCCGCCGCCGCCGAGGCGCTGGCCGCCCGGTTCGGCGCCTCCTTCCGTACCGTAGTCGGCGACAGCCTGCTGTCCGAGAACTTCCCGGCGATCCATGCCGTCGGCCGCGCCGCCGCCAAGGCGCCTTGCCTGATCGATTTTACCTGGGGCAAGGCTGATGCGCCGAAAGTGACGCTGGTCGGCAAGGGAGTCTGCTTCGATACCGGCGGGCTCAACATCAAGACCGGCAACTACATGAACCTGATGAAGAAGGATATGGGCGGCTCCGCCCATGTGCTGGCCATTGCCTCGATGATCATGGCGATGGACCTGCCGGTGCGGCTCAGGGTGCTGATCCCGGCGGTCGAGAACAACATCTCCGGCAATTCCTACCGGCCCGGCGACATCGTCGCGACCCGCAAGGGCCTCGCCATCGAGGTCGGCAACACCGATGCCGAGGGCCGCGTCGTGCTGGCCGATGCGCTGGCGTTGGCCTCGGAAGAGAAACCGGCGATGATCGTCGATTTCGCGACCCTGACCGGCGCGGCCCGCGTCGCGCTGGGTACCGATCTGCCGGCCTTCTTCTGCAACGACGAGACGATGTCGGCGGAGGTCCTTGCGGCCGCGCAACGGACCGGCGATCCGCTCTGGCGGATGCCGCTCTGGCAGCCCTACCGCAAGCTGATCGATTCGAAGATCGGCGATATCAACAATTCCGCCAGCGCCCCCTATGGCGGCGCTATCACCGCCGCTTTGTTCCTCGAAAGCTTCGTTGCAGAGGGCATCGCCTGGGGCCATATCGATGTGATGGCGTGGAATACCGCCACCCGGCCGGGCCGTCCGGAAGGCGGCGAAGCCATGGGCGCGCGGGCAATATTCGATGCAATATCGGAACGTTTTACTCGGTAGAACTTCTCTCCAAGTCTTGGTGTTAACCATTTTCTAGTTGCACCGAATCTTTGGCCGCCGTAGAAATGATTCATATTCGAAACGATCGGGGCGGTTATGGGACTTCAGCTACAGGCCTTCGAGGCACTCGATATCTGGCGTGGCGCCCTGACGGAAAGCGTGCGCCAGTCGGGACCGGACCTCTCTGCGCGGCAGATGGCGGTGATGCTGGCGGTCTACCTGACGCCGGCGCCGCACACGGTGCGCGGGCTGGCGAGCGCGCTCAACATTTCCAAGCCGGCAGTCACCCGTGCGCTCGACCGGCTCGGCGAGCTCGGCATGGTCCGCCGCAAGGTGGATGCCGACGACCGTCGCAACGTGCTGATCCAGCGCACGGTCAAGGGCTCGGTCTTCCTGCGCGAATTCGGCGATCTCATCGTCCGCGCCGCCGGGTCGAAGGAGCCCGGGCAAATCGTCAAGGTGAACTGACCACCCTGCGCCGCCCACTCGACCCTTCCCGGAATCTAGATAATCAGAAGTTGGACGTCATCCTGATGGCAATCAGGATGACCCGCCTTGTGCCTTCTCCCTCGCCCTCACGAACGTGGGGGCCTCTGCGGTGGACAAAGATGACCGGCTCTCGGGGTTCCCACTTTCGTGGGAACGAGGTGGATGTGCTATCAGGAACAGAACAGAGTTGATGACGATATTTTTGTGACTGAAACCACATCTCCCGCAACTCGGTATTGCGAATTATTCTCAATTGCAGTATCCCGTTGGTTCCGGACAACGGGAGACATCCGACCATGACCCAACAGGCATCCCGCGGCAGCGTCACCGCCGTGCTCGCCACCACCGCGGAACTGAACGAGGACACGCAGTTGCTGCTTCGCCTGCTCAGGCAGTGGCTGTTCGGCATGCGCAACGGCGACCCGGAATTCTGGCAGACAGCCTGGAACGATCTGGCAGTGCGCTACGGCACGCCGAGGGCGCGCCGTGCGCTGGTCGCAGTGGAACGGTTCTACAAGGTACTGGCGGATGGCGCCTGCCGGACATTATCGATCCGGCCGGTGCAATGCGGCTTCCTCGGAATCGACGAGGGCGTGATGCTGCTGCTGCTTCGGCGAGCCGGCGCCGGTGACGATATCGGCGCGGTGGAAACCGCCGCGGGCCTCGTGCACTCGCACGCAGCTGCCGATCTCGCCGACGCCGCCCGCCAGTTGCATGGCGCTTTCGGCGAGCCGGCGGATACCGCCGGCGCTTCCTTCGTCGCCGGCGGCTGGCTGTCGCAGGAACGCAATCCGCCGAGCAGCTCCTACCACTGAGCGGCGTATTTGCCTAATTTTCGGGCATCGACGACTTGCAACATAAGTGTCATAATCCCGCAATAACAAAGAGGGATGGTGCGCGACCCGCGACATCTCCAGAGAAAAGGGAGCCCAATTCCATGAATTCCAGAACAACGCTGCTGTCCGCCATCTGCCTCTCGGCCAGCCTTGCCTCGACCGGGGCTCTGGCCGCCACCGAAGTCCAGTGGTGGCATGCCATGGGTGGCGAACTCGGCCAGAAAGTCGACGAGATCGCCGCGAAATTCAACGCCTCGCAGTCCGACTACACGGTCAACCCGGTCTACAAGGGCAATTACACCGAGACCATGACGGCCGCCATCGCCGCCTTCCGCGCGAAGCAGCAGCCGCATATCGTGCAGGTCTTCGAAGTCGGCACCGCGACCATGATGGCCGCCAAGGGCGCCATCTACCCGGTCTACAAGCTGATGGCCGACACCACGGAGCCGTTCGACCCGAAGGCCTATCTCGCCTCGGTCACCGGCTACTACACCGACACCGACGGCAACATGCTCTCGATGCCGTTCAATTCCTCGACGCCGGTGCTCTATTACAACAAGACCGCCTTCAAGAAGGCCGGTCTCGATCCGGAGAAGGCGCCGAAGACCTGGCAGGAAGTCGAAGCCGTCGCCACGGCGGTGCAGGCCTCGGGCACCAAGTGCGGTTTCACCACCGGCTGGCAGTCCTGGGTGCAGATCGAGAACTTCTCGGCCTGGCACAACATCCCGATCGGCACGAAAGAGAACGGATTTGCCGGGCTCGACACCGAGCTGACCATCAACAACCCGACCGTGGTGAAGCATATCGCCCAGCTCGGCGAATGGCAGAAGTCGAAGATCTTCGATTACGGCGGACGCCGCTCGGACAGCGCGCCGAAGTTCTATACGCAGGAATGCGCCATGTATATGAACTCGTCCGCCGCCTATGCCGGCGTCAAGGCGAACGCCAAGGACTTCGAATTCGGCGTCGGCCAGCTGCCCTACTGGGAAGGCGTCGCGGGCGCCCCGCAGAACTCGATCATCGGCGGCGCGACGCTCTGATGGAGTGGACGG
This sequence comes from Rhodospirillales bacterium, assembly GCA_040222645.1. Classification (GTDB taxonomy): domain Bacteria; phylum Pseudomonadota; class Alphaproteobacteria; order Rhodospirillales; family HT1-32; genus HT1-32. Next base: position 124 of record JAVKCR010000492.1, on the reverse strand, counting down.
CCCCTAACGGCATCAATGTGCCAGAATGAGGTATTGGAAACTCAATCGAAGGAGCCGTCCTGTGGACCAGATTATTCGCATTGGCATGGATACGTCCAAGAGTGTTTTTCAGTTGCATGGCGTG
>JAVKCR010000491.1:0-1864 GCA_040222645.1 Rhodospirillales bacterium | reverse complement strand
GGAAGGAACTGTCGGGCAGGCCCTCGATCTGGCAGGCATTGAACACGCGGTAGGATTTCTGGAAGCGGAAGATGCGGGCTTCCTCAGAGCTATCATCCCCATCGCTGCGACTGTCCTCATCGGCGGCGTTCTTCCGGCTTTGTCCGTAGTAGACGACGACAGACGACTTCTCGCCCTTGTGAACCTTCGCGTCCAAGGCATTGGCCTGCGGCAACGTCATCCAGAAGGGCGAGCTGTGGCCCGCCATCACCGTTCGCATCGTCAGCAGGAAGTTGTTCACTCCCTGGTAGGGTTCACCGCCCACGCGCAGGGGGCGAGAGGTGCCGCCTGCGGTCCAGGGCTTGCGCCACGGCAGAACGCCACGCTCGATGATGCGGATGATTTCGTTCGTGATGACCTCTGAGGCATCGAATTTAGGCGTACGGGATCGGGCCATAACTGGCATCCTTTCGTGTGTTGGTGAGAAATTTGGGGATCAGGTTGTCCGACGGGGCCGAGGATCGTTGGCGATCTTGGCACCGAGCTTTTCGACCATGTCGATGTAGGTGGTCAGCGAGACGGGCCTGCCGACACCTGAAAGGTCAGGGTCGCCGGATCCGTCCCGCTCCACCCGCGGCAGGTTCGCGAAGGCGATGACATCGGTGACGGGTCGGATATCGATGAACGGGGTCCCTCGTGCGACCGCAAGAGCGGCCAAGGGAAAGCGCTCGATCGGCGCGAGGGTCGACACGGTGGTCCAACCGAGATGGATGAATGTCCCGCCCTCGCCGCAGATCACATGCGCATTCGGCAATGTCGCCGCCTGCCTGAGATGGACGAGATCGCGCAACACGGTCTTGCTTTCGAGCCGCCGTGCCAATTCTAGCTGGCCAGTTCGTCGCAGTTCCTTGTGCCGCCACCAAGAGGCAGCGGTCGCGCGCAGCACGCGCAAGACACCTGTTTGCATGGGAATGCCCTTCATCAGGAAAGACAGACCGGAATCCGGCCCGGACCCATCTGAGCGGCCCTAAAGGCCCTCATCCGTCAGTCACAAAACCCGAAGAACACTTTCCCTTTCCCCGATCCCTTTAGGCACACAACAAAACTGAAAGCCCGGCACATCTGCCAAAGCCATTGATTTCATGCAGCAATTCAAGATCGGCAACGCATATCGGCAGAACCCTGCCCTTAATCAAGTGAACCACTACCGGCTGACGCCGGTAGCATCATGTTTTCCATGTAGTTCGAGGTACTGAAGTATGATGTCGTCGGTCACGTTTCCCGAAGTGGTCGAGAAATACCCACGAGCCCAGAACCGGCGGCCCCAGTAGCGCTTTCGCAATTCGGGGAACTCCATCTGGACCCGGCGCGAAGAGCGACCCTTGATACGTTGCATGACCGTGGCGAGGGCCAGTTTCGGCGGCACACTGATGAACATGTGGACATGGTCACGCGCCACGACGCCCTTGACGATGTGCACGTCGAGTTCTGCGCAGGTTTGGCGGATGATCTCGCGAAGACGTTCCCGCATCGTGCCTTGCAGAACCTTGAACCGATATTTCGTGGCCCAGACGACGTGATACCGATGGTAAAATGTGGTATGGCTGGCTGTAGAATAGCTCATGAGGGCTCCCCCGGGATTTGAGACTTCACCCTTCGGGCGGTCTCAAATCCCGGGGGAGCCCTCATTCGTCAGCTGAAGCGGACCGGCTGGAAGCCGGTGGCTTCGTTCCATTCAATGGATAGTGAACATGTCGAGCGTGGTGCCAGCGCCAAAGGCCCCGGGCATCACCGCCACCGCCACCTGCGGCGCGGTTGCATCCTCCGCCACCTCTTCCGGCAGGAACATCACCGTCGGGGTAAAGAGAATCCCCCATTTGCGCGC
>JAVKCR010000490.1:0-8846 GCA_040222645.1 Rhodospirillales bacterium | reverse complement strand
TTCGGCTGCCAGGTTACCGCGCTCACCCTGTCGGAGGCGCAACTCGAGATCTGCCGGCGCCGGGCGCACGGTCACCGGCAGGATGACATGGTCGATTTCCGCCTGCAGGATTTCGCTTCGATCGACGGCAGCTACGACCGGGTCGTCTCCCTCGAACCCTTCGGCATGATGACGGAGGCGGACTGGCCCAAGTTCTTCGCGACGATCAACCGGACGCTGGTCGACGGCGGCCTCGCCTATGTCGAGACGACGACCATCCGCGACGAGCTGTTCGCGGCGTACCGCGAGGATATCGACCCGGTGCGGGAGTTCATCTTCCCGGGCGCGCTGCTGCCGTCCTCGGCCGCGCTTGATGCAACCCTGCGCGAGGCCGGGCTGACCGAGACGGGAATCGCCGATATCGGCGGCAGCTATATCCCGACGCTCAAGGTCTGGCAGCGCCGTTTCCAGACCATGTGGCCGGAAATCATGATGCTCGGCTACGACAACGAGTTCAAACGGAGCTGGGAACTGTTCCTCGCCTATGCCGAGGCCGGCTACCGCACCGGCGATCTCAGCCTGCGCGAGATGATGCTGGCAAAGGCCTGAACCCGGCCTGGCTCAGAGCAGGAAATTCGCCGCCAGGTCCCAGGCGAAAAGACCGGTCCCGACGACGGCGCCGAGAAAGGCGCCGATATTGACCTTGTAGTAGCGCCCCCAGGTCGGGTCCGCGTCGATGCTGTCGGAATAGATGTCGACATCCTTGTCGGTGTCGATATGCCGGTCCTTGAAGGTGCGGGCGACCTTCTCGAAACCTTTCGAGACGTTGAGGTACTCGGCCATGAAGGGCGCGAGCAGGCCGAAGATGAAGACGAATACCGCCAGCAGCGCGAACAGCACCGATTCCGCGCCTTCGCGCAGCATCAGCCCGATATAGACCGCACCGATGATGGAACCGAAGAAATTCACCAGGTAAAGCGGCCCGGTGAGATCCCGCTTGGGTTCCACGGGAATACGGGGTGCGGCGTCGCGACCGAGCCGGTAGGCGCCGGGCACATGCGTGCCGCCGCGTTGCTGCTGCTGTGGTAGATTCCGTCTGCCCTCGGCCATTTGCCCGGCCTCCCACCCGTCGTTCCATCATGTTCCCCGTCGGACTATAGCGGTTTGGCGCTGGCCCGCACAGGACGTTTCTGACTCGGCGCAGGCGAGAGAAAACTTGCGATCCTCCGGGGAATGGTCTTGAAATCCCCCGCAACCGGCCTGTTTCGCGGGCAAGGGCCGGCTCAGACCACCGATCAAGTTCCGGGAGCGCCCCAGATGGCGACCAACGACAATTACGGATTCCTGTTCGACACCACGCTGCGCGACGGCCAGCAGATGCAGGGTGTCGACTTCACCACCGTCGACAAGCAGGCGGTCGCGGTCGAGCTCGACAAGCTCGGCATCGACTACGTGGAGGGCGGCTGGCCCGGCGCCAACCCGACGGACGATTCCTTCTTTGCCGAGCCGCCGGAACTGGCCAACGCGAAGCTCGTCGCCTTCGGCATGACGCGCCGTCCGGGCCGGTCGGTCGAGAACGATCCGGGTTTCCAGGCGCTGCTGACCACCGGTGCGCGCTCGGTCTGCTTCGTCGGCAAGTCCTGGGACTTCCATGTCGACGTCGCGCTGGAAATCCCGCGCGAGGAAAACGTCCAGATGATCGCCGATTCCGTTCGCCACGCCTGCGGCCGGATGGAACAGGTGATGTATGACGCCGAGCATTTCTTCGACGGCTACAAGGGCAATCCGGATTACGCGCTGTCCTGCCTCAGGGCCGCCTACGACAACGGCGCGCGCTGGGTGGTGCTCTGCGATACCAACGGCGGCACCCTGCCGGACGAGATCGAACGGATCGTCGGCGATGTCTGCCGGCAGATTCCCGGCACCCATGTCGGCATCCACTGCCATAACGACACCGGCAACGCGGTGGCAAATTCGCTGGCCGCGGTGCGGGCCGGCGCGCGCCAGGTACAGGGCACCCTGAACGGTCTCGGCGAGCGTTGCGGCAACGCCGACATCATCACGCTGATCGCCAACCTGAAGCTGAAGATGGGCATGGATATCGGCGTCTCGGACGAGGGGATGACCCATCTCACCCATGTCTCGAGGATGCTCGACGAGCGGCTGAACCGGGCGCCGAACCGGGGCGCGCCCTATGTCGGCGAGAGCGCATTCGCCCACAAGGGAGGGCTGCATGTCTCGGCGGTCGAGAAGGATCCGAAGACCTACGAGCATATCGACCCGCCGCTGGTCGGCAACGCGCGGCATATCGTGGTCTCCGACCAGGCCGGCCGGTCCAACATCCTCGCCCGCTTCCGCGAGATCGGCGTCGAGATCGACCCGAAGGACAGCCGCGTCACGCGCCTTGTCGAAGTGGTGAAGGAGCGGGAAGCCAAGGGCTATGCCTATGACGGCGCCGAGGCGAGCTTCGAACTGCTCGCCCGCCGGCTGCTCGGCGAGATGCCGACCTATTTCCAGCTCTCCAGCTTTCGGGTCATCGACGAGCGGCGCTGGAACGCCCGCGGCGAGGAGATCACCCTATCCGAAGCCACCGTGAAGCTGCAGGTCGGCGACAAGGAACTGATGAGCGTTGCCGAGGGCAACGGCCCGGTGAACGCCATCGACGGCGCCATGCGCAAGGTGCTGATCGACCGCTATCCGAGCCTCGCCGACATCCGGCTGGTCGATTACAAGGTCCGTATCCTGACACCGAACGACGGCACCGAGGCGGTGACACGGGTGCGCATCGAAAGCGCCAGCGGCAAGGGGCGGAGCACGGAGAGCTGGTCGACCATCGGGGTCTCGACCAACATCATCTCGGCCTCCTTCAACGCGCTGCGGGACTCGATCAATTTCAAGCTGTTCCGCGACGGTGTCGAGACCGAACACCAGCCGAACGTCACGGCCCTGCGCGTCTGACAACCATGGCCGGTACCGATTCCACGATAGCCGCCGGGCCGGGCAACGCCCCGGCGATCATCCTCGTCGACCCGCAACTCGGCGAGAATATCGGCATGTGCGCGCGCGCCATGCTGAACAACGAACTGACGGATCTCCGCCTTGTCCGGCCGCGCGACGGCTGGCCGAGCGAGAAGGCGTTCTCGGCCTCCTCCGGCGCGCTGGAAAAGGGCGTCGTGGTGCGCGTGTTCGACACCACCGAAGCCGCCATCGCGGATCTGCAGGGCGTCTACGCGACGACGGCGCGGCCCCGCTCGATGACGCAGGTGGTGATGACCCCGCGCGCCGCCGCCGGCGACATGCGCGAAAGGGCCGCCCGCGACCAGAAGCTCGGCATCCTGTTCGGGGCGGAGCGCAAGGGTCTGCACAATGACGACGTGGCGCTCTCCGACGTGGTGATCGAGGCGCCGCTGAACCCGGCCTATTCCTCGCTCAACCTGGCGCAGGCGGTGCTGCTGGTCGGCTACGAATGGTACCAGGCCGGTGTCGTCAAGCCGCCGGTGGAACAGGTGATGGGCGACACCGGCCCGGCGACCCGCGAGGAACTTGCCGGCTTCTTCGGCCATCTCGAGCGTGAGCTCGACGATTGCGGTTTCCTGCGGCCGGTCGAGAAGCGGCCCACGATGGTGCGCAACATCCGCAACATCTTCCTGCGCGCCAACCTGACGGAACAGGAAGTCCGCACGCTGCGCGGCGTGATCGTCGGGCTGGTGAAATATGGCGGACGCTTCCGCGACGACGGCAACTGACGCCGCGTCCTATCCGAAATAGCGCGCCGGGGTCTGACCGAGCGAGCGCCGGAACATGGCGACGAAGGCGGACGGGCTTTCATATCCCACATCAAAGGCGACCTGGCTGACAGTGCGGCCCTCGGCGAGGGCGGCGAGCGCCGCCAGCAGGCGGGCCTGCCGCCGCCATTCGGCGAATGTCATGCCGGTTTCCGACTGGAACAGCCGCGCCAGCGTGCGTTCGCTGGCGCCGGCGCTCATCGCCCAGTCCGCGAGACCGCGCCCGTCTGCCGGGTCTCGCCGGATGGCGTCGGCGATCGCGCCGAGCCGCCGGTCCGGCGGTTCCGGGTGGTGGAGCGGCGCGGGCGACAGCGCCCGCATCTCGTCGAGGATCAGGTTGAGGATGCGTTCCTCCCGCCCGCCGGGCGCGAAATGCGCCGGCAGGTCGATGGCGGCGAGGATCAGGGCGCGCAGCAGCGGCGTGACCCCGACCACCGCGGGGGCGTCCGGCATCCAGGCGGCCCGGTCCGGCCAGATGAACAGCGAGTGCAGCGACAATTCGCCCCGCACCGTCGTCTCATGCTCGGTGCTTGCGGGAATCCAGACGGCCCGTTGTGGCGGCGCCACCCAGACGCCGGCTTCCGTACGCACGGTCATCACCCCCGTCGCGGCATAGAGCAGTTGTGCGGTCGGGTGGCTGTGCGGCGCCAGCCGATGGCCCGACGGATAGACACGGGCCCGGGCATAAAGCGGCCCGTCCCAGTCCGGCACCGGGGGGTGAATCGTCGGAACCGCGTTTTGACCGTTGAGAGACATTAACTGTCATCCTGTCGCAAGACGGTAAGCCGGGCAAGGTGCTATATAATATGTCCAGACTTTCACCACGGATCACGTTCTCCATGCGCAAACACTTCCTGTTCCTGAATGTCGGTCACTTCCTCGACCATCTCTTCATCCTGATCTATCCGACCGTGGTGCTGGCGCTGCAGGATGAGTGGAGCTTCGCCTACAACGACCTGCTGCTCTACGGCATGCTGGGAGTGTTCGCGTTCGGGGCGGCATCGATACCGATGGGCTGGCTTGGTGACCGCTGGAGCCGGCATGGCATGATCTCGGTCTTCTTCCTCGGTATCGGGCTGGCATCCATCGCGACGGGCTTCGCCACCTCGCCGATCGAGATCGGCATCGGTGTCACCTTCATCGGCATCTTCGCGGCGATCTATCACCCGGTCGGCATCGCCATGGTGTTCTCGGGCGCCGAGAATGCCGGCCGCGATCTCGCGGTCAACGGGGTCTGGGGCAATCTCGGGCTGGCAGCGGCGGCGATGACGGCGGCGGCCATCACCGAATGGTTCGGCTGGTCCTGGGCCTTCATCCTGCCGGGCATCGCCTCGGTGGCGATCGGTATCGTCTATGCCCTGACCTATGGCCGCCAGCCCGACCCGGTGATCGCCAAGCGCAAGACGGCGGCGGTCGCGATCGGCGACCAGCGACTGATGGCCCGCATCTTCTGCGCCATGGGCGTCGCGGTGCTGTTCGGCGGTCTCGTCTTCCATGTCACCACCACCGCCTTGCCGAAAATCCTCGAGCAGGACGCCGCCGGGATCACCGGCCGGCTGCTGGATGTCGGCATGTACGCGATGTTCATCTTCGCCTTCGCTTCCGGTGCGCAGCTGGTCATCGGCAACCTGATCGAGCGCTTCCAGGCGCGGCGCATCCTGTTCTGCGTCACCGGGCTGCAGGCGCTGATGCTGTTCGCCGCCCCGGTGGTTTCCGACCTCGTTCTGATGGTCATCATGTTCGGCCTGATGTTCGGCGTCTTCGGCCAGATCCCGGTCAATGACTGGCTGGTCGGGCACTACTCCGCCAACGAATGGCGGGCGCGCTTCTATGCCCTGAAATACACGCTCGGCCTGGCGGTTGCGGCCGCCGCCTACTGGCTGATCTCGACACTGCATGCGATCTACGGCGATTTCGACATGCTTTACGTGATCCTCGGCGGGGTCATGAGCGCCGTCGCGCTGACCGTGCTGATGCTGCCGGACAACGAGACCGAACGGGCCGCCGCCGCACCCCAGCCGGCTGAGTGATCCTCCGCAAAACGTGTGCGCTGCAATAAAGCAGGTGCATGGTGTGAACGCCGCGTTACAATGACGCCCGAGGTGGGGGATACCTCGTAGGGGCTGATCGGTAGCGGCGGCATGAAGAACGAACGTCTCGGCAAGAGCGTCCTGATTTACCTGTGCGGGTGCTGACAGGCATGTCGGCAGGCTCGATCCTCCGTCTATCAGGCATCACCAAGCAGTTTCCGGGATGTCTCGCCAACGATTCCGTCGAACTCGACGTGCGTGCCGGCGAGATCCACGCGCTGCTCGGCGAGAACGGCGCCGGCAAATCCACCCTGATGAAGATCGTCTACGGCATCCTGAAACCGGATGCAGGCGCGATATTCTGGGAGGACAAGGAAGTCGTGATCGATTCGCCGGCGGCCGCCCGCAGGCTCGGCATCGGCATGGTGTTCCAGCATTTCTCGCTGTTCGATTCGCTGACCGTCGCGGAGAACATCGCGCTCGGCCTCGACAGCAATCCGCCGATTGCCGGTCTCGCCAGGGAAATCCGAACCATCGCCGGCCGCTACAGCCTCGCCATCGATCCCGACCGGCACGTGCATTCGCTGTCCGTCGGCGAGCGTCAGCGGGTCGAGATCGTGCGCTGCCTGCTGCAGGACCCGAAGCTGCTGATCATGGACGAGCCGACCTCGGTGCTCACCCCGCAGGAGGCCGACGGCCTGTTCGAGACCCTGCGCGGTCTCGTCGCCGAAGGCCGGTCGGTGCTCTATATCAGCCACAAGCTCGAAGAGATAAGGGCGATCTGCGACCGGGCGACGATCCTGCGCGGCGGCAAGGTCGTCGGCTATGCCGATCCCAAGAATTCCACCGCCCGCGAGCTTGCCGCGATGATGATCGGCAGCGAGGTCGGCGCCTCCCGCCGCGGCGAAAACAGCACCACCGGCGAGACGATGATCGAGATTTCCGGCCTGTCGCATGACGGCGAACCGCCGTTCGGAGTGGATTTGCGGGACATCTCGCTTGCCGTGCGCGCCGGCGAGATCGTCGGCATTGCCGGCGTTGCGGGCAACGGACAGGCGGAACTGCTCGAAATCCTGAATGGCGAGGCGTTCTGCAAGTCCGCCGATACGATCCGGATCAACGGTGTCGGGGTCGGCTGGGCCGGACCCGCCGAACGCCGCCAGCTCGGCATGGGTTTCGTGCCGGAAGAGCGTCTGGGCCAGGGAGCGGTGCCGGAGATGAGCCTTGGCGAGAACGCGCTCCTCTCAAGTTATCAGCGCAGCGAGATGGTCAGTTCGGGCCTGGTCAACATTGCCCGCGCCTTCGGTTTCGCCCGCGAGATCATCACCGGTTACGCCGTGCGTGCACGTGGCGCGGAGGCCGAGGCGAGTTCTCTCTCCGGCGGCAACCTGCAGAAATTCATCGTCGGCCGCGAGATCATGCAGGGGCCGAAACTGCTCATTGTCGCGGCTCCGACCTGGGGCGTCGATGCCGGGGCGGCGACCGCGGTCCGCCAGGCCATGATCGACCTGAAGGCAGAGGGAGCCGCCGTGCTGGTGATTTCCCAGGATCTCGACGAGCTGTTCGAGATCAGCGACCGCATTGCGGTGATCCATCACGGAAGACTGAGCGAGGCGCTGCCGGCGCAGGACCTGACCATCGAGCAGGTCGGGTTGCTGATGGGCGGGTCCGACGCATCCGGGGAGGGGGCGCATGCTGCTGAAGCTTGAACCACGCGGCGAACGCTCGAAGGCAATGGCCTATGCCACGCCGTTCATCGCCATCCTGCTGACGCTGATTTCCGGTTCGATCCTGTTCGCCTTCCTCGGCCATTCGCCGGTCGAATCGCTCTATACCTTCTTCGTCAAACCGGTTTCGGACCTCTACGGCCTCTCCGAACTGATGGTGAAGGCGACGCCGCTGGTCCTCTGCGCCATCGGGCTGTCCATCGGTTTCCGGGCCAATGTCTGGAATATCGGCGCCGAGGGCCAGCTCGTGCTCGGCGCCATCACCGGCGGCGGCATGGCGCTGTTGTTCCACGACAGCGAGGGATTCTGGCTGCTGCCGCTGATGCTGGTCTGCGGGGTGGCCGGCGGCATGGCCTGGGCCGCGATCCCGGCCTTCCTCAAGACCCGCTTCAATGCCAACGAGATCCTGACCAGCCTGATGCTGACCTACGTGGCTACCCTGCTGCTGAGCTTTCTCGTGCACGGCCCCTACCGCGATCCGACCGGGTTCAATTTCCCCGAGTCGAGGATCTTTCCGGACGCCGGCATGCTGCCGGTCCTGTTCGAGGGGTCCCGTGTCAGCCTGTCGGCGCTGCTCGCCCTGTTCGCGGTCGCCGCGGCCTGGGTGCTGATCTCGCGCACCCTGATCGGCTTCCAGATCCGGGTGATCGGCATGACCCCGTCCGCGGGCTCCTTCGCCGGGTTCAGCGCCCGCAAGGTAGTCTGGTTCGCGCTGCTGACCAGTGGCGCCCTCGCCGGGCTGGCAGGAGTCTGCGAGGTCGCCGGACCGATCGGCCAGCTCATACCGGTGGTCTCGCCAGGCTACGGCTTCACGGCGATCATCGTCGCCTTCCTCGGGCGGCTGCATCCCGTGGGCATCCTGTTCGCCGGTCTGTTGATGGCGCTGTCCTATCTCGGCGGCGAGGCGGTGCAGATCGATCTCGGCATGCCGCTCGCGATGACCGGGGTCTTCCAGGGCATGCTGCTGTTCTTCCTGCTCAGCGCCGATGTGCTGATCCGCTACCGGATCCGCCGCGCGCCCGCCCGCCACCACGCGTCGGGAGCCGGCGCATGATCGAAACCACCGCCGCCATTCTCCTTTCGATGGTCGCGGCGGCGACGCCGCTGGTGTTTGCCGCCACCGGCGAACTGGTGACCGAGAAATCCGGCGTCCTCAATCTTGGGGTCGAGGGGATGATGCTGCTCGGTGCGGTTTCCGGCTTCGCGACCATGGTCGCCACCGGCAACCCGGCGCTGGCTATCCTGGCGGGGGCGGCGGCGCGGGTCGATATCTCGCAGCTGGACGCATTTCTAACGCTGACCTTTCTGCCCACCCAGGAAGCATC
>JAVKCR010000489.1:0-5488 GCA_040222645.1 Rhodospirillales bacterium | reverse complement strand
GACCCGGTCGAGGGGCAGCCGCCAGATCTGTCCAAGCTGGACGGCGGGTGTTCGTTCAGACCGCGTTGTCGTTTTGCAACAGAAGAGTGCGGTAAGTCGTTCCCTGAGCTTGAGCGGATTTCCGATACACAGACAGTCGCTTGCTTCAACAAGGGTAAACTTGTCGAGACAAGAATGAAGGAGGCGTCATGAGCCCGGACGGTTCGTCCATGAACCAGGACGTGCTGGTCGAGGTCAACAACCTCAAGATGTTCTTCCCGATCACGGAAGGCGTCCTGATTCCGAAGGTTGTGGCCCATGTGAAAGCCGTCAACAATGTCAGCTTCAAGATCATGCGCGGCGAAACGCTGGGCCTGGTCGGGGAATCCGGCTGCGGCAAGACCACCACCGGCCGCTGCATCCTGCAGCTGGAGAAGCCGACCGACGGACAGATCATGTTCGACGGCGTCGATCTGGCCAAGATGAATTCCAAGGCGATGCGGCCGTATCGCCAGCGTATCCAGATCGTTTTCCAGGACCCGTACTCGTCGCTGAATCCACGCATGAAGGTCGGTGAAATCATCGCCGAGCCGATGCGTGTCCATGGCATCATGAGCGACAAGAACGAGATCAAGGAGCGAATCGACGAGCTTCTGTCCACCTGCGGCCTCAACCCGACATTCGCGGACCGTTATCCGCACGAGATGAGCGGCGGCCAGCGTCAGCGTGTCGGCATTGCCCGTGCCCTGGCGCTCAATCCCGAATTCATCATCTGTGACGAGGCGGTGTCGGCGCTCGACGTGTCGATCCAGGCGCAGGTCATCAACCTGCTCGAGGATCTGCGCGACAAGTTCAATCTGACCTACCTCTTCATTTCGCACGATCTCAGCGTCGTGCGGCATCTGTGCAACCGGGTTGCCGTGATGTATCTCGGCAACTTGGTCGAACTGGCGTCCTGTGACGAACTGTTCGACAATCCGATGCACCCCTACACCAGGGCATTGCTCAATGCGGTGCCTATTCCGGACCCGACCATCGAGAAGTCGAGGCCGTTCAATCCGGTGAAGGGTGAGATTCCGAGTCCGATCAATCCGCCGAGCGGCTGCGTATTCCATCCGCGCTGCCCGCTTGCGGTCGATAGCTGCTCGAAGTCAGTTCCTCCCCTCAGGGAGGTTAAGCCAGGCCACTGGGTGGCCTGCACCGAAGTGTGACATGCCGGGAGAGTATGTCTTCATGCCGTTCTGGGAGACGGTAAAACAGCGAGATCGGTCCCCGTCGGCCTTGGCCGAATCCGGTTTCGCAGCAATGGAGTAAGGGAGAGACCTGATGAAGAGCGTCCTTCTAAAGAAAGCAGTAGGGGTCGGTGTCGGTGCAGTCGCCGCCCTGGCCCTCGCTGCGACAGCTTCGGCCCAGACGCCGAAGTCTGGCGGTATTCTTGAATTCGTCGTGCCGGGTGGCATTCCGTCATTCGATGGACACCGCGAGACAACCTACGCGATGATCCATCCGATCCGTCCGATTTACAGCCTTCTGATTAGTGTGGATCCTGACAATCCGTCATCACCGGACTTCGTCTGCTATCTTTGCGTAGGTGACGTTCCGGATGGCGGTGCCGACGGCACCGAGTACGTCTTCAAGCTGAAGCAGGGTGTCACGTTCCATGACGGTACGCCGATGACTTCGGCAGACGTCAAGGCGACCTACGACAAGATCATTTTCCCGCCCGAAGGTGTTTCGAGCGCGCGAAAGGGTCAGTACGAGCAGGTCGAATCGATCTCGACCCCCGATGACCACACGATCGTCTTCAAGCTGAAATATCCGTCCGGCGCCTTCATTCCGGCCATGGCTTCCCCGTTCAACTTCATCTATGCGAAGAAGGACATGGACGCCAACGGCTATGAATGGCACCAGAAGAACGTGAACGGCACCGGTCCGTTCATCTTTGAGGAATACCAGGCTGGCGCCTTTGTTCGCGGCAAGAAGAACCCGAACTACCACATCGCCGGCAAGCCGTATCTCGACGGCTTCCGTTCCACGGAATCGGCCAAGCTCGCCGTGTCCGTGGCTGCCATCCGTGGTGACCGCGCTGCGATCGAGTTCCGTGGCTTCCCGCCGAAGAGCCGTGACGATCTTGTGGCCGCTCTCGGCGACCAGATCACGGTCCAGGAAAGCGACTGGAACTGCGTGCTGCTCGCCACGCCGAACCACAAGGTCAAGCCGTTCGACGACCCGCGGGTCCGTCAGGCTCTGACCCTTGCGGTCGACCGTTGGGGCGGCTCCAAGTACCTGTCGCGCATCGCGATCGTTAAGACAGTCGGTGGTGTCGGCTTCCCGGGCCATCCGCTGTCGTCGACGGATGAAGAGCTGAAGAAGCTGCGTGGCTACTGGCCGGATCTCGACAAGAGCCGTGCCGAAGCCAAGCGTCTGCTGGCTGAAGCCGGTCAGTCGAACCTTTCTTTCACCCTGAACAATCGTGGTGTCGATCAGCCGTACAAGATCGTCGGCACCTGGCTGCTCGACCAGTGGAAGAAGGTTGGTATGGATGTGACCCAGCGGGTCCAGCCGACTGCGCCGTTCTATGACACGATCCGCTCCAAGAAGGACTTCGACGTCACTGTCGAGTTCAACTGCCAGTCTGTCGTGAACCCGCTTGCGGACGTCTCGAAGTTCCGCGGCAGCGCCGGCGACAACTATGGCGACTACGAAAGCCCGGAACTCGAAGCGCTGTTCGACAAGATGAACCGCGCTCGCGACCGCAAGGAACAGCGGGCAGCCATGGCTGAGTACGAACGCATCGCGATCGACGAGCAGGCTCATATCGGCGTCACCCTTTGGTGGTACAAGATCAACCCGCACCGTTCCTATGTGAAGGGCTGGAAGATCTCGCCGAGCCACTATCTGAACCAGCATCTCGATAACGTCTGGCTCGACAAGTAACGCCGGAAGGCAAGCTAGCCGCCCGCCGGGTCGACCGGCGGGCGGCACTTTCCGACGAACAGGGACGATATGTACAAATATCTGGTCAAACGAATACTCCTGATGGTGCCCACTCTGCTGGGTGCGGCAGTTCTGGTTTTCATTCTGCTGCGCGCCGTTCCGGGTGACGTCTGCGTGCTTAAATTTGCCGCGACGGGCATGACGGCCGATCAGGAGCAAATCGACATTTGCCGAGAACAACTGAATTTGAATCGATCGATGATCGTACAGTTCGGCTATTTCGTCGGCGGTTATTTCACCTTCGATCTCGGCCTTTCGCTTTGGACCGGAAACCCGGTAACAGAGGAAATCGGCCGCAGGTTCGAACTGTCGCTGCAGGTAGCGATCATGGCGACCCTGTTCGCCGCGGTTATCGCCATTCCGCTCGGCACGATTTCGGCCATCAAGCAGAATTCCTGGATCGACTTCGTCGTCCGTATCGTGAGCATCGCCGGCACGGCGATCCCGTCATTCTGGCTCGGGATCATGATCATTCTGGGTTTGCTGATCGTGACGCAGATGGCGACGGGCATACCATGGATGCCACCGATCACTTTCAAGTCGTTCTTTGACGACCCGATGTACAACATGAGCCAGTTGATCTGGCCGGCGCTCGCCACGGGATATCGATATTCCGCAGTGGTGACGCGTATGACGCGCTCGGCACTTCTTGAAGTGTTGCGCGAGGATTATGTCCGCACGGCGCGCGCCAAGGGGCTGGTGGAGAAACTCATCATCCGACGGCACGCGCTCAAGAACGCGATGCTGCCGGTGGTGACGATCATCGCCATCGAATTCGCCTTCCTGATCGGCGGCCTCGTTGTGACGGAGCAGGTCTTCAACCTGAACGGCATCGGCAAGTTGCTGGTCGATTCGGTGCAACAGCATGATTTCAACATGACCCAGCAGATCGTCATGCTTGTCGTGCTGATCTTCCTCATGACAAACCTCGTGGTCGACGTGCTCTACGCCTGGCTCGATCCGCGAATTCGCTACAGCTGAAGGATTATCGTTCATGAGTACGACAGTTGCAGCACCCGAGTCGGCGGAAGAGGAATTGCGGAAGCCGGGATTGTTCATGCAGTTCGTAAAGGTCTGGCGGAAACAGCCTATCGGTGTTTTCGGCGGAGTCCTGGTGCTGATTCTGGTGATCATGGCCGTGTTCGCCGATTTCATCGCGCCGTACGATCCGACCCGTATCTTCTACGAGATATTGTCTCCGGCTCCGCCGCAATTCGGATTCATTCTCGGTACGGATCCGTTCGGTCGCGACATTTTCTCGCGAATTGTCTACGGAGCACAGACAGCCTTGTTCGTCGGCTTCACCTGTGCCTTCGTCGGCGCATTTACCGGACTGTTTCTCGGGGTCGCCAGTGCCTATTTCGGCGGGATCTTCGACCTTCTGTTCCAGCGGGTGATGGATGTCTTCATGGCATTCCCGCTGATCATCCTGGCTCTCGCCGTGGTCTCGATCCTGGGCACCGGGACCGAGAACGTGATCATCGCCATCACCTTGCCGTTCATTCCGCAATGCGCGCGGGTGATCCGGTCCAATGCATTGGCCCTGCGAGAGATTCCCTACATCGACGCGGCGCGCGCCTGCGGGTTCTCGCACACGCGCATCATCCTGCGTCACATGGCGCCGAATGTGGTGGCGCCGTTCCTGATCATGCTTACCACTTTCCTCGGTCAGGCGATCCTGCTCGAGGCGTCACTTTCCTATCTCGGCCTCGGGGTGCAGGAACCGACACCGGCCTGGGGACTGATGCTCCAGGGGGCGGCAGAGGAATATGCCGAAAGTGCGCCTTGGGTCGCGATCTGGCCCGGGCTTGCGATCAGTATCGCCGTGTTCGGTTTCAACCTTCTTGGAGACGCGCTCCGCGATACGCTCGATCCGCGTCTGCGCTCTCGCTGAGCCGACTAAAGTCAGAACGGCAAACGGCCGCCCTTCGCGGGGCGGCCGTTTTCTTTGTCGCCGCGGGATCGTGAGGGGAGGGGCGCCATGACACCTGGGTTGCGGGCCTGGACGTTGTCGGTGGCGAATGCCCTCGGCATGATCGGTGTCGTTTCCTTCCCGGCCATTGCACCACAATTGCAATCGGCATGGGGGCTGACAAATACCGAGGTCGGCTGGCTCGGCGGTATCTACTTCGCCGGATATGTTGCTTTCGTGCCGATCCTGACCGGCCTGACCGACAGGATTTCGCCACGCCGGATCGTGATCGCGGGTTTCATCCTCAGCGCCATCGCTTCCGCCGGATTCGGCTGGTTCGCCACAGATTTCTGGTCGGCGAGTTTCTGGCGGTTCCTGGCCGGTGTCGGGTTTGCCGGAAGCTACATGCCGGCGATGAAGGCGCTCAGCGACGCCGTCGAGCCATATGCGCGGCACCGGGTCATCTCGATCTACAGCGCAAGTTTCTCGGTCGGGGTCAGCCTGTCCTATTTCGGCACCGGCTGGTTCACCGGCCTCGTCGGGTACGAAGCCGCCTTCGCCGTTCTCTCGGTGCTGCCGCTTGCCGCCGCGGTGCTGGCC
>JAVKCR010000488.1:0-4838 GCA_040222645.1 Rhodospirillales bacterium | reverse complement strand
CTGGCCGCGTCATGGCGGGCCAGTCGCTCCTTGACGAGAAGCGTACCATGGACGTCGATGTAATTGACTCCGGCCGCGATCGCCCCGTCGAGGATGGTCAGGCACTGCGTACCATCAGTGGTATTCACAACAAGCGAACTGCCCCGGACCCTATCGCTGACGGCATTCGAGTCGCCGGCATCCAGCGTACCGATCGAAACCCTCTCGGGGTCCAGTTTCTGCGCCTCGACAAGCGACGGCTCGTGAATATCGAAAGCCTTCAGTTTGAAATTCTTGTCGCTTTCCAGCATGTCGCGAATGATGCCGCGTCCAACGTTACCAGCGCCGATTACACAGACGTCCATTGATAGGCTCCGACTCAAAGCAATACTTGCAGAAGGTGGCAGGGAATAAGGGAGTGGCGGGGCCAGCAACTTTCTGTCGCCGGCCCCGACCGGGGGGATTACATCAGGCCTTGTTCTTTCCAGAACTTCTCGGCCGCGGGATGCATCGGCAGACCGTTCAGGCTTTCGTTCGTGAAGGTCGCGGGCTCGATATCCCGATAGGCCGGGTAACCGTCGGCCAGTTTCTGGCGATGCTCGAACACGGCCTTGGTGAAGTCATAGACGACATCGTCCGGAACGTTCTTGCTGGTCGCGATTCCCATGTAGCTGACCGTCGTCGGCACCGCTTCATCGACGCCGGGGTAACGACCGCCCGGAATGGCGCCCTTGGCCCAGCCCGGGTTGTTCGCGATGAACTTGTCGGCAAGCTCACCCGAAAGCGGAATCATGCGGATATCGAATGCCGTCGACAATTCCACATAGGTGGAATGCGGCAGCGCCGATGTGGAGAAAACCGCATCCAGGAGACCGTCACGCATGTTCTGCGCCGCGTCCGAATAATCCAGCCAGTGGACGGAGCCGCCCGCCGCTTCGATCTGGTCCTCGCTCGATCCCATCGCCTTGAGGATCGCCAGGAACGTCGCCGCGGTGGTGAAGCCCTTCTTGCCGGGAGACACGCGCTTGCCGACCAGGTCTTCGTAGCTCTTGATGTCGCTGTCGGCGCGAACCACGAGATGGTTGTACATCGGCGCAAGTGCCATGACGGTGCGGATATCGTCATACTTCTTGTCGAACGAACCGATCCCGTTGACGGCTTCCGCAACCGTCGAGGTAATCATGTAGGCGAATTCGGCCTTCCCCGATTGCAGCGTCTTCATGTTCGAGACACCGCCGCCGGGCTGCGGCGTCAGGGTCGTTTCCTTCACGTTGTTGTTCACGATGTCGGAAATGATCGCACTACCGACATACCACGAGCCCGCAGACCCTCCGGCCGCAAGGGTCAGGAACTTTTGTTGCGCCTGTGCAGTACCCGCCGTCATCAGGGCTGCGGCGATTCCGATGCCGACCATCCCTCTTCCGGCAATTTTCATGTAACTCATCACGACCTCCTTGTTTGCTCTCACCGATGAATGTGTGGCTAAGTCCCCACACGCAGTTCCGCTTTTCGTTCTCGTTTTCCCTGCCCCGTGAGCGGATCGAACACGACGGCGTAGGTTTGGAAGGCCTCTTCCGCAGAGATGAATCCGTTGCGGACATCTTCTGAGACGAGGTCTTCATCTCGGTCCAGCGGGTCTCCATATCCCGCACCACCGGGAACCAGGAATTCGATCCGGTCACCGGGATAGAGTTCAAAAGCCGTACCGAAAGGCACGGGGGCGCCGTTCAGGCGAGCGTTGACCGCACAGCCGTCCTTGCCGCCGAAAAGACCGCTAATCGGAACGCCGAGCCGGCCGCCGCGGATCGAAACGAGCACCGGCCCGTCAAGCTCCGTCATGTCGGACGGCACTTCGAAACCGATCAGCTGTCCGGCGCCACCGCGGAACTTGCCCGCGCCGAACGAACCGGGCGCCAGTTTCTTGTGCGTCACCCGGATGGCCGCATCGCTTTCGACGACTTCCATCGGGACACTGGCGACGTTCGCCGGGAAGCAGATGGTGGACAGGCCGTCCCGCCCTGCACGGGCGCCCATCCCGCCGTTGAAGCAGGAGATGACATAGAAGGTCCGGCCATCCTTGTAGCGGCCCGCGAAATTACCGAACCACAACGGGGTGGCCCCGCTTGGGGCGACGACGCTGTCGGGCGTAACCTTGGCCATCGCCCGGATAATCAGCTCCGGCAGCATGTGCGCCACGATCGTGCGTCCCCAGGTCGCCGCCGGGAACTTCGCGTTCAGCACGCTGCCTTCTGGCGCCGTGATCTTGATCGGACGCAGGCAGCCTTCGTTGTTCGGTACGGTCGGGTCGAGGATGCACTTGATCGGGTAGACCGAATAGGACCGCGTCATGTTCAGCGTGACATTGATCGCCCGGAACACCTGCGGCGAGGAGCCGGAGTAATCCAGGTGGATCTCGTCGCCGGCGATCCTGACCGTGAGTTCGAGGTGAACCGGTTCTTTCAGGTCCGCCAGTTCGGTCAGGTCGAGATGCTGCGTGTATTCACCGTCCGGCAGCGCGGCGATGGCGCTGCGCATGCTCCGTTCGGAGCGCGTGATGATCTCCTCGCTGAGCGGCTCAAGAGCATCGAGCCCGCTGACCTCCATCATGTTGATCAGCTTCTGGGCGGCAGCGTGGTTTGCCGACACCTGTGCGCGGATATCGCCGATCACCTTGTCCGGTTCCCGGACGTTCGCGCGGATGATATCGAACACCGCCTCCACGGGTTCACCCGCCTTGTAGAGACGCGTGATCGGAAGCTTCAGGCCTTCTTCGTAGATATCCCGGCTGGCAAGGGTGGTGAGGCGGCCGCCGACATTGAGATGATGCACGACGCAAAGCGCATATCCGCAGATCCGGCCGTTCCGGAAAATCGGTGTCGCCACCGTAATGTCGATCAGGTGGCCGCTGGCCAGCCACGGGTCGTTGGTTACCAGGACATCGCCCGGCTCAAGTTCCTCAATGACCTTGTGCTTGAGGAAATTCGGAATCGTGAACGGCAGGATTCCGAGCAGACCCGGCGTTGAATGGGTGGACTGCGCGATCATACGGCCTTCGCTGTCAAACACCGCGCAGGCATAGTCGTGGAAATCCCGGATCACGCTGGAATAGGAGGTCTTCACAAGGGCGGTAACCGCCTCGTCGACAGCCGAGATAGCGCGTTTCCAGAGAATCTCGACTTGGATCGGGGAAAGCCGTTCAGGCATTGTTCTGTTCCTTCCCAACGGTAATGACCAATGCGCCCAGTTCATCGACGGTGATGTCAGCCTCGTCATTCACGACAGTGCTGGTTTCTCGTTCCTCGATGATTGCCGGGCCGTTGAACTTGTGACCGACGCGAAGTTGGTAGCGATCGTAGATCTTGCACTCGACCATCTCCTTCCGGGCCGGCACATAGATCATCCTCGCGCCCTTGACGGCGGCCTCGACGGGTGTGCCGTCATCGGGCAGCAAGGGCAGTTCGAAGTCGCGTTCCGGGACAATTTCCGCGATGACCTTGAGCGTCTCGATCTCGACTTCGACATCCTCGTCGTTACGGCCATAGAGCCGCTTGTACTCGTCCTGGTATCGCTTCCAGATATCATCGATTGCCGAGGGACCGCTCAGGACATCCGGCATTTCGATTTCAAGCGAATGCCCCTGTCCGACATATTTCATGCGCGCTTTCCGGTGGAAACGCAGAACCCCGCCCTTCCCGGCGGCGGGAAGGCTCGATTCTGCCGCAAGCTGCAGAACCTTGAGTTCCTCCTCGAGTTTCTCCCCCGATGTGTTGGCGAGGGTCACCTTGAGGGATCTCGAGGTATCCATCGATACATTGGCGACCAGCATTCCAAGCGCCGACACCAGTCCGGCGTAGCGCGGCACCAGGAGGTATTGGCAGCCGAGTTTTCTCGCCACTCCAAATGCATGGACAGGTCCCGCACCGCCATAGGCGATCATCGAGATGCTGGTTGTATCGACAGATCGTTCGGCAAGATGGAGCCGGGCAGCAGCGGCCATGTTCTCGTTGACGAGATTGTGGATGCCGTACGCACCCTCGATAAGGTCGATCTCGAGCGGCACGGCGACGTCGCGTCGGATCGCTTCCCGCGTATCGTCGGTTATGAGCCGCATGCTGCTGCCGAGAAAATATTCGGCACTGAGATAGCCGAGCACAAGATCCGCATCCGTTACCGTGGGATGTGTCCCGCCCAGCCCGTAACAGACCGGTCCGGGCGATGCGCCGGCGCTTTCCGGACCGACCTTGAGCAGTCCGAGCGAATCAATATGCGCGATGCTGCCGCCACCGGCGCCAATTTCGAGCAGATCGACCACCGGGACGTTGATCGAAATGCCGGAACCGGTCTTGAAATGATAGACCCGCGCGGTTTCGTACTCGTTCGTTACCAGCGCTTCGCCGTCGTTGATTGCGCAGAGCTTTGCCGTCGTGCCGCCCATGTCGAAAGCCAGGACGTTCTTGAGCCCGCTCTTCGCGCCCCACCATTGGGCCAGCGCCACCCCGGCAGCCGGGCCCGATTCCACGATCCGGGCCGGGAACTGGCGGGCGCTGGATTCCGAAGCGATGCCGCTTGACGATTGCATGATGAAGAAGTCGCCTTTGAATGACCGCTTCGCGGCTTCTTCGCCGATTTCCTGGAGGTACTGCTGGACCTTCGGCTTGACGTAGGCATTCACGCTTGTCGTGCTGACCCGCTTGTATTCATTGATCTCCGGCAGAACCTCGCATGAGAGCGAGACCTCGATTTCAGGGGCATGTTCGCGGAGATAGGCGCCGACACGCTTTTCATGCTCGGCGTTGGCATAGGAATGCAGGAAGCAGACGGCGACGGTTTCGACACCCTCTGCCCTGATCTGGTCAACG
>JAVKCR010000487.1:0-8401 GCA_040222645.1 Rhodospirillales bacterium | reverse complement strand
AGCGACGAGGTCTACGAGACCATCGTCTCTTCTGCGGGTCCGACCGCGGTGGAGTTCTTCCACGGCTACACCTATTCCGGTTCCGTGCCGGCCGCCGCCGCCTGCTGCGCCGCGATGGACATCTACGAGAATGAAGGTCTTTTCGAGAATGCCGCCCGCCTGTCGGGAGCATTCAGCGAGATGGCGCATTCGATGAAGGAATTCGATGTCGTCACAGACATACGGTCCATCGGTCTGCTGGCCGGTATCGACCTTGCCACCGACGGCAAGCCGGGCAAGCGTGGCTACGACGTGATGAAGGCGCTCTATGCCAACGGGCTGCTGATCAAGCTGACCGGGGATTGCGCCCTGCTCTCGCCGCCGCTGATCTGCGAGGAGAAGCATATCGACGAGATCGGAACGATCCTGCGCAAGACACTGAAGGCGATCTGATCGCCGACCGGGGTTGCGGGCGCGGCTCAGGCCGCGCTCATGCCCTTGTAGTGAACATTGTCGATCGCATGGTCGTCGTCTTCCTCGTCAGGCATCGCGCAGCGAAGCTCGACGATTCGGTCGGCAACGGCCAGGAAGCAATTGACGATTCTTGGATCGAACTGCGTACCGGCGCCGTTCCGGATGAAGTCGATGGCCCTCGATGCCGGCCATGGCGCCTTGTAGGGGCGACGGGACGTCAGAGCATCGAAGACGTCGCTGATCGCACAGATCCTGGCTTCTACGGGTATCTCGTTGCCGGTCAGCCCGCGAGGATATCCTTTCCCGTCCCAGCGTTCGTGGTGGCTGTGCGCGATGCGTTCGGCCATCTGCATGACCGGCGACGGATGGCCGCTCAGCATATCGGCGCCGATTTCGGAATGACGCTGCATGATGGCCCATTCCTCAGGATCGAGGGGCCCGGGCTTCAGCAGAACATGATCCGGAATGCCGATCTTGCCGACATCGTGCATCGGGCTGGCGCGCAGGATCATTCGGGCGAAAGGATCCCCGAGTCCGGCCTCCAGCGCGATCAGGCGGCATCCTTCGCTCATGCGCCGGACATGGGCGCCGGTCTCGTTGTCGCGGAACGATGACGCGATCCCCAGCCGGCGGACGATTTCAAGCTGGGCGTCTTCCAGGTCGCGGGTCCGCTCGACAACGCGCCGTTCCAGCAAGGCGGCCTGATTGCGGCGCTCCTTGTAGAGGGCGCGAATCTGAAGTGCATTGCGGGTTCGAAGCAGCACTTCCTGATTTTCGAAGGGCTTGGTGATGAAATCGCGGGCGCCCAGGCTAAGGGACTTGTTGCGGGTTTCCTTGTCGGTCTGGGCAGTGACAACGATGACCGGCAGATAATCGTCGTCTGCCATGTTTGCGGTGAGGCGCTCGCAGAGTTCGAAACCGTCGATATGCGGCATCCGGATATCGAGAAAGATCAGGTCGAACTCAGTATTTTCTACGTGGTTCTCAACCGTGCGGGGATCGGTGGCGGTGACGATGCTGGTATAGCCATCCCGCCGCAAAGTGGTTTCCAGCACCATCACGTTCACCGGCAGATCGTCCACTATCAGAATGCGGGATTGCTTGATCGTGCTGTCGGGTACCATTCGTCGGCTCCGGGAATCTGCCGGACTGTCAGCGCATTTGCCCAGCCGGTCTGATACGCAAAAAATGCGCCTTCGGACGGCGTCGGGCAATTGCGGAAAACCCGCATAGCCGGGCTTCGTGATCTAGCTTTCCGCATCCTTCGAGGTACCGATGCCGAGCAAAAGCGTCGACTTGACCAGGTCGGCCACCGTCGTCGATCTCATCTTTTCCATGACGCGGGACCGGTGAACCTCGACGGTGCGTTGGCTGATGCTGAGTTCGTAGGCAATCTGCTTGTTCATGAGCCCGTTGGCGATCAGCCGCAGTACGTCACGCTCACGCTGCGAAAGGCTTTCATAACCCGCTCGTGCCAGGTCGAGGTCAGCCTTGTCGCCGATGTTGCGATGGCTGATCTGTATGGCCTGGGAGACGCTGTCGAGAACCTGCTTCATGTTGATTGGCTTCTCGACGAAATCGAAAGCCCCTTCCTTCATCGCTTCAATCGCGATGGGCACGTCGCCATGGGCTGTCACCATGATGACGGGCAGCGGGCATTCCTTGGCCTGCAAGGCTTTCAGGGCTTCAATGCCATCCATGCCCGGCATCCGGATATCGAGTAGAATGCATCCCGGTCGGGATGTATCTACCTGTTCCAGGAACGTCGTTGCATTGTCGAATTCAGCCGTGGTGAAATTGTTCTTCTTCAGCAGCGAAATCAGCAGGTCGCGATTCGCTTCGATATCGTCGACGACATAGACAGTCGGTTCACCGCTCATTTTTCTCCGCCTTGCATGTACCGGTCGATCAAGTTCCGCACTTCCCTGATATTGATCGGTTTCGTCAGATAGTCGTCGAATCCGGCAGCACGTCCCCGCTCGACCTGTTGTGGCATGGCGTCGGCGCTCAAGGCAACTGTCGGCGTGACTGACAGGGCCGGTTCGCTCCGAATTACCTTGAGGGCTTCGTACCCGTCCATGCCCGGCAGATTGATGTCGAGGATGATCAGATCGGGCAGGTGCGATCGGGCCAGGCCGAGACCGGTTTCCGCGTCCTGGGCGCAAAGCAGTCTTACACCGTCGATCCGGGTGACGATTTCCTTCATGAGAAGCATGTTGGCCGTATTGTCTTCGACATAGAGAACGGTCGCGCCCGCCGTTCCCTGGTCGATTGCTTCGGGTGTGGGGGCCGTCTCCAAGGCGGGCATTTCCCGCGCGATCTGGGATTGCTGGATCTCGATCCAGAAGCAGGAACCTTTCCCCGGCTGGCTTTCGAAGCCGATCTGTCCCCCCATCTGTTCGGTCAGCTTGCGGCTCAGCGCCAGGCCAATGCCGGTGCCTTCGATTCCGCTGTTTTCCGCACCGATACGGGCAAACGCCTCGAATACCTTGTCGTGCTTGTCCTCTGGAATGCCGATTCCCGTATCGGTGACGGAGACCCTGACGTATCCGTTGCCGAGAAGGCTGGCGTCGATCCCGACCGAGCCGCCCCGCCGATTGTATTTGATGGCATTGGTCATGATGTTGATCATCACCTGGCGCAGACGGTCGGTGTCGCCGCGAACGAACAGCCCCTGCGCCACCCGTTGCCCGACATCGATCCTGACATCCATCTGGCGGGCAAGCGACGAGCTGAGACTGATGCATTCCTGTACCAGGTCGAACAGGTGGACATCGGCCATGTCGATCTCGATACGTCCGGCCTCGATCTTCGCCAGGTCCAGCACCTGGTTGATGAGCTTGAGCAGATGGTCGCCCGCCTTGCTGATCTGCGAAACGAAGCGGAGCTGCTCGTCGTTGAGCGGTGCTTCATTGTCGGTTTCGAGCAGCTGGCTGAAACCGAGAATGGCATTCATCGGCGTTCGCAATTCATGGCTCATGCTCGACAGGAACTCGGACTTGGCCCGGTTGGCTGTTTCTGCCTGGGCCTTCGCAAGATGCAGTTCCGACTGTGCCAGCCGCTCGCGAGTTACATCCAGTACCAGCGACACCCGGTTGCCTTCGGTCAGTCCGTGGTCCACGAACCGCAGCCACCGTCCGTCTGCCATCTCGATTTCGTAGATCGAATTTTCTCTCTGGCCGTTCTGCCGGAGGTAGGCGCCGACATCGTCATAGATCGTATTCTGCTGCCGGAACACGCCGAGCTGAAGCGCAAGCATATCGACGTTGTCGCGCGGCATGCCGGGCAGAATACGGTCCTCCGGCAATCCCATCATTTCCGGATAGTGGCTGTTGAACAGGACGACACGGTTTGATTCGTCATACATGACCAGGCCGCCCGGCAGGCTCTCGATGGCGGCGGAAAGCTGGTCACGGCTGCGGTCCAGTTCATCCTGGGCAATCACCTGGTCGGTGATGTCGAGCAGGATGGTCTGCACTGCCTTGCCGCCTTCCCAATGCAGCCACCCGGATGCCGATTGGGCCCAACGTGTCTTGCGGTCGTCTCCGATTATGCGCAGGCGATGCTGCCGGCGCTGTTCTTCATCGGGTGGCGGCAGGAAAGGATTGTTCACCCGGGCGCGGTCCTGGGGATGCACGAACTGGTCGAGCGTCGTGAACGAGGTCATGTCCTCCATCGAGCCGACCCCGAATATCCGGGCTGCCGGGGAATTGCAGAAGAGGATGCCACGCTGGTCGTGAATGACGATCCCCTGGAAGGAGCTTTCGACGATGTTCCGGAAATTCCGTTCGCTGGTCTCCATATCGCGCCGGACGCGTTCCCGGTCGGTGACATCGATCACGGCGCACATCGTTGCCTGCTTCCCGTCCCAGTCGATCAGGCTGACGCGGTTCTCGAAAGTGAGCTGTGATCCATCCGCCCGGACGGCGGCATATTCGTATACACGTTCGATCGGGTCGAAATTCGATGTTCGCAGTTCGGCATACCGCAACATCCGGCCATGTTCGCGCGGTGCCACATGTTCCAGCGAGTTGTGGTCCATCACTTCATCGGGATAGTCGTAGCCCAGCATCTCGGCATAGGCCTGGTTGACGAAGAGATACTCGAAATCGCGATGCACGAAGATGCCGAGAGGCGTTTCGGAAACCAGCCCGCTGTAGCGGGCGTTCGACTGCTCGAGTTGCTGCTCGACCTTCTTGCGTTCGGTGACATCGAAGGTGATGACCTGGGTCACCGTCCGGCCTTGCAGCGGTACCCGGCTGATATAGGCATCGCACCATGCGGTTGACCCGTCCCGGCGGCGAATCAGGGTTTCATATTTGTCGGCAACCGGTTTGCCTGCAGACCTGAGAGCGATGTTGTTGGCGACCTTCTGGCGCTCGGAGGGATCAACAAGATCGAGTATGCCGGCCTCGGCGATCATCTGTTCCGGAGAATCGTAGCCATGGATTCGGGCGGCTGCCTCGTTGGCGACGAGTATCCGGTCGCCATCATGCATGAACACGCCGACAACCAGCGACCTGAACAGCAGATTGTAGCGCTCGACGCTCTCGCCCAACTCGCGTCCTCGGCTCTCGACGATAGTCTCGAGATCCGTGTTCAATTCGGTGAGCAGGCTGACGCTCTGGATTTCAGCCGAGATATCCAGGATCTCGACCAGCAGATGGAGGTTCTCGTCAATGTTTCCAATCGGTGAAATCGAGAGCTTCACGGATGAAATGTCGGGATGCAGTGCATCGACCTCGAACTCCACTGAAACCTGCCTGCCGTTTGCCGCGGCCGACAGGGCCGCGTCGAGCCGCGAAGCGGGTGTGTCGGCAAACTGCGGGGCGGCGGCGGAGAACATCTGGTGAAGGCGGTCGAGGCCGCCGATTAGCCTGCGGGCGGCCGGATTGCTCCGGATGATTCGGCCTTTCCTGTCGGCAATGACGATGCCGGTAGACAGAACATCGATCAGATTGAGGTATCCGTCGGCTTCGGTTCTGCGGTCGGCTGGACCCGTAAGGTCTGTCTGCCGGTCTTCGATCATCGTCTTTGTTTCCGGCGCGAAATTCACGCTGGATGATCCGTCAATTGAGCCGCGCGGTCAAAGGACTTGCTCGTTGCCGCATCCTTTCCGGCGTCATCCCTCGCTACTCTTCAGCGAAAGGAATTGAGCGGCGGACATGCGCGTGTTCTCATTAAGTGATGCGACGGCAGGACGATACATGCTCGAAACGGCCCTGATCGCCTTTACCACCTTGTTCGCGACCATCGGTCCGCCGGACGTCGCGGTAGTGTTTGCCGCCTTGACGCCAAACGACAAACCGGAAGTGCGCCGCAAGGTGGCCATGAAGGGCGTACTGATCGCGACCGGCGTGCTGATGGTATTCGCCCTGTTCGGCCGTACCGTGCTCGATCTCTTCGGCATCTCGCTCGCGGCGTTCCGGGCGGCCGGCGGCATCCTGTTGCTGCTGATCGCCATCGACATGGTTTTCGCACGGCATTCCGGCAGCACCTCGACGACCGAGGAAGAGAACGCAGAGGCTGTCGAGCGCGATGACATCTCGGTGTTTCCGCTCGCGACCCCCCTGATTGCCGGCCCGGGCGCCATCGGCGCGACAATCCTGCTGGTCTCGAATACGGATGGCGACGTCGTGCGCCATGCCATTGTGATTGGTGTTCTGCTTGGCATCCTTGTCCTGACATTTGTCCTGTTGCTGATCGCAACGCAGGTCCAGCGTCTGCTGGGGGTGACAGGATTGCAGGTGGTTTCACGGGTGATCGGCGTGTTGCTCGCCGGACTGGCAGTGCAGTTCATTTTCGACGGAATTTCGAACAGCGGTTTGCTGGGCTGACTGCCCGGCCGCAGTTTTCCGCAGTCTGGAAAGATTGCGCTTCGGCTAACGTCAACACCGGCCGACCCGAGATATTGATTTGTAATTTCATTTGCTGAAATCTAGATTACACAGGGTGAAACACGCAAAGCTACGCGTGCCGCCGACAGGAAGTTACCTGTTCAACATACGGGAGGATTGAAAAAGTGAAGACCACAACCATTTCCCGCCGTCTTCTGACGGTATCCGCTGGCGCTCTTGCCGCCGGCCTCGCCCTTGCACCTGCGATGCTGCAGGCGGCCGACTTCTCCTCGAAGCCAATCGAGGTGATCATCCATTCCAGCTACGGTGGCGGCACCGACGTCACCGCCCGCATGATGATGATTCGCTCGCGTCGCGAACTGGATACCGACATGCAGGTGCTCGCGAAGCGCGGCGGTTCAGGCGCCAAGGCACATGATTATGTGTTGTCGAAGCCGGCCGATGGTCACACCCTCATGGCGCTGACCCAGACGCATCTCTACACGATTGCCCAGGGCAAATCGAAGATGAAGATCGACGACATGATCGGTGTCGCTCGCGCGATGGATGATCCGACTTTCATCACCGTCGGCAAGGATTCCAAGTTCAACACCATCGAGGAGCTGGTTGCCGCTTCGAAGGAAACGCCGCTCAACTGGGGTGTAGCGCAGGTCGGTGGTACCGAACATATCGGTCTGGCCCGCTTCGCCAAGGCGACCGGCATCAAGTTCAAGATCGTGCCGTTCGGTTCCGGTGGCGAGATGATCCAGGCGCTGCTGTCCGGCGATATCGATGCCACCCTGCCGAATGCCTCCGAAGCGGTGTCCCAGATCGAAGACGGTTCGGTCAGGGCGCTGCTGGTGCTCGCGGAAAAGGGCCTCAAGGACTACCCGAACGTTCCGAGTTCCTACTCGAAGGGCTGGAAACTCAAGGTCTCGACAACACGCGGCTATGCCGTGCTCGCGACCACCCCGAAGGATGTGGTCCAGGCGCTTTCCGATGCCCTGGTCAAGGCCATGAGCCACGAGGTTTTCGCCAATTACCTGAAGAGCGCCGGTCTTACGGTTGAAGACTCGGTTGCCGGCTGGGAAGTGTGGGACAAGCAGCTGAAGGAAGAATACGCAGATTCGGCTGCTGCTCTCAAAGAACTTGGCATCATCAAGTAAGCCATTCTGGCAACGGTTATAGAAAATGGCTGACAACAGCATGTCGGCAGGTGACGGGCGGGACAATGTCCCGCTCGTTCACCGTCCCGACCTCATCGTGGCGATCGTCCTGATCGGAACATCGCTTTGGCTTTACTATGTGACTTCAACCTTCGACGAAGTCTCGGCGCTGTTCAGCGTCGGGCTGATGCCGGAAGTCTGGCCGCGTCTTATACTGACAGTCATTATCGTCCTCGGGGTGTTTATCCCGTTCGAGCACAGACTGGTTGAAGGCGGTGCCGCCCGCCTCGACAAGGGCCGCAAGGACAAGCTGCCGCTCACGACTTATGCGACCGCCTTGCTGATGGTCGTGATCGGTTCGCAGATGCCGACGCTTGGCGCCTTGCTGACGATCGTGATTATCTGCCTGCTGATGCCGCTGATGTGGGGGGAGCGTCGGTTTGGACGAATAGCTCTGTTCGCTGCCGGTTTCACGACCACTATCTGGCTGCTGTTCAGCTACGCGCTGAAGGTTCATTTCGAACCCGGCCTGCTCTCGACTTTCATCCAATAGGGGTTTCCGATGGATGCCATGATTGACGGCTTTTCGCTGATCGCGAACGGCCAGGCCCTGCTCGCGATTTTTCTCGGTGTCTTCATCGGTGTGCTGGTGGGCGCCCTGCCGGGCCTTTCCTCGCCGATGGCGATTGCCCTGCTTCTGCCTTTCACGATTTCCCTGCCGCCGGCACCCGCAATCGCCATGCTGGCCGCGCTTTATTGCGCCGGCACCTATGGCGGGTCGATTACCGCCATCCTGATCAACGCTCCCGGCGCGCCGCCGGCTGCGGCGACGGCTCTCGACGGTTACCCGATGGCGCGCCGCGGTGAAGCTGGTCGTGACCTCGGCATCGCGACCTTCTCGAGTGTCGTGGGCGGTGTCATCAGCCTGTTCGTCTTCCTGCTTGC
>JAVKCR010000486.1:0-9315 GCA_040222645.1 Rhodospirillales bacterium | reverse complement strand
AAGGTGCTGCTGAAGGGCGATGAGGTGGAACAATCCGACACCCGCTCGATGCTGGATAACCCGCAGGAAGCCTATACCAAGTCGCTCTGGGCGGTCCGCAGCTTCAAGCGTGACCAGAAACCGCGGCCCGATGACGGCAATCCGCCGGTGGTCTCGGTCAAGAACATCGATGCCTCCTACGGCACGACCCAGGTCCTCGAGGACGTATCGTTCGATGTCTATGCCGGCATGACGGTTGCCGTGGTCGGCGAGTCCGGCTCCGGCAAGTCGACGACGGCGCGCTGCATCACCGGCCTCCTGCCGCCGACTGCAGGCACCATCGAATTCAAGGGCGAGGAACTGCCGCCGAGCTACCGCCAGCGGACCAAGGACCAGTTGCGCCAGGCACAGATGATCTACCAGATGGCCGATACGGCCCTGAACCCCAAGGTCCAGATCAGCGAGATTATCGGCCGGCCGGCGCAATTCTACGGCGGTCTCACCGGCACCGCGTTGAAGGGCCGGGTCGATGAACTGCTCGACCTGATCGAGCTGGAACCGTCGCAATACTACAACCGCTATCCGCCCGAGCTGTCAGGCGGGCAGAAGCAGCGTATCGGCATTGCCCGCGCGCTGGCCGCGGAACCGACCTTCATCATCTGTGACGAGGTAACAAGCGCGCTCGACCAGCTGGTGGCTGAAGGCATCCTGAAGCTGCTCGACCGCCTGCAGCGCGAGCTCGGTCTCGCCTACATGTTCATCACCCACGATCTCGCGACCGTGCGGGCCATCGCCGACGAGGTGGTGGTGATGAAGCAGGGCAAGGTGGTGGAGCAGGGGCCGAAGAAGTAGATGTTCACACCACCGCATCACCCCTACACCGACCTGCTGCTGTCGTCGGTACCGGAAATGGATCCGGACTGGCTGTCACGGGTGGTCGAGGAACGCGGCGCCGACAATCTCGGCGAAGCCGCCAACACCTGATCCGGGCGAGGCCGGCGCTTACCCCCAGTAGGCGCCGGAACTCGCGATCAGGACCGTACCGGCGCCGAGCGTCGAATTGGTCGCAACGATGCGCCGGATGGTGCCGAGCGACGCCGCCGCGCCCTTGAAATCGTCGGCGGCAAGCTGGTCCTTGAACCTGGCGTAGGGCTTGAAATAGAGCCAGGCGAACAGGGTGATCATGATCCAGCCAAGAATATGCATGGCGTGGACATGCTGCCCCGCGCTCTCGAATCCCCGATAGATCTCGTTGACCATCCAGTACCCGGTGGCCGGTATCAACACGACAGCGACCCAGACGGTCTTGAAGAACAGGTCGAAGACCCGTCCCCAGAGCTTGAGACGGTCGGGCCCTTCCATGGCGCCGGCCGCGGGGCGGAGAATCCAGTAAGCGAAGAGCATCCCGCCGACCCACCAGGTGGACGCGATGACATGCAGCGCCACGGCGGCTGCAGAGAGGGCTGGTCCATTCATGAGGCGGAGACTACACGGTCTTCAGCGTCTTTTCGACCTCCTTGAGAACGGCGAGGAGCTCTTTCGCCGCCGGACCGGATTTGGCGGTCTCCAGTACGCCGCGACCTTCCAGCATGGAGGCGGCAAAGGCGACCCGGTTGCCGAGGGCTGCCTTCATGCAGGGCATGCCTTCCTCCCGGATCTTCTGTCGGATCGTGTCGAGCAGCTTGCCGCGCGGCGGGATGCGGTTGAGCATCAGCATGGCCCTCGTTTTCTGCTTCTCGGCCAGTTCCAGCGTCGGGCCGGTTGCCCAGAGATCGACCAAGCTCGGCTGCATCGGCACGATCACCAGGTCGGAGGCACGAATGGCCGCCTTGTTCTCGGTTTCCGCATTGGCTGCGGAATCGACGATCAGGATATCGTAATCGTCTTTCAGGCGGCTGAGTTCCGTCGACAGCCGCCAGCCGGCAACGACGGAAAGATCGAGGCCGCCGGCCTCCTGCCCGAGGGTCTTGCGGCGCAGACCGTGCCAAGCGGTCAGGCTGCCCTGCGGGTCGATGTCCAGCAGCGCCACCCTGCGCTTCGCCGCGATCATGGCGACGGCGAGCTGTGCCGCCAGCGTGGTCTTGCCGGCTCCGCCCTTCTGCTGGGCGACGGTAATCGTCTTGGCGGTCATGCTATCCTCCGTCCGGGATTTCGCCGGATTGTCACAACCGCTATCATAGATGCACTCTTGTGCGGCGCAACGGGCGCTTTTCGCAGGCGCAAAAAGCCGGAAGGAAGAAACAGCGTGACCGACTACCTCGCCCTGACCGCCGCCCTCGTCGCCATCGCGCTGGTGCTCGTCTACACGCTCAGGACCGGCGCGCCGCCGATGCCGAGCAGCCGCAAGGTGCGGGATGCCGCCCTCGATATGCTGGCGGGCGAGCGCCCCGAACGGATCGCCGATCTCGGCGCCGGCTGGGGCGGGCTCGCGGTGAGGATGGCCGAGCGCTGGCCGGATGCACGGGTGACCGCCTTCGAACTGTCGCCCTTGCCGGCCTGGTGGATGAAACTGCGTGCGGCAATCGCCGGCGGCCCGGACAATCTCTCCATCCGCCGGGAAAACTTCCTCGATGCGGACCTCGATGCCTTCGATTGCGTGACCTGCTTCCTGAACCGGGAGGTGATGACCGCGCTTGCCGAGAAGCTCCGTCGCGACCATCCGCATGTCGCCCTGCTCGGCATCTATTTCGAACTGCCGGGCTTCAAGCCGGTCGCCGCCCGGCAATGCGGCGACGCGCACAGGACGATGTTGTTCCTGTACCGGATCGGCGACGCGGAGGAGGGCGCTAACCCTTGAAACGCTCGAAGGCATCCTTGAAATCAGGATGCCACCGGGAAAGTGCCGGCCGGTCTTCAGCAATATCGCCGGCGGACCAGAGAACGCGAAGCCTGTCCATTTCCGGTGTCACCTCATCGTCCGGACAGATAATGTAGAAACTGCCGCGGTGAACGCTGTCGATCATCATCTCGACCACCTGTTCGGGCCGCCAGGCACCCTGCCTGTGCTCCTTGTGTCCGGTTGTCGTCCAGCCGGGAACCAGCAGGTGCGCGCTGACCCGCGCGCCTTCCGTATTGCGGAGATCATGGGCCAGGCTCTCCGTGTAGGATTTGAGCGCGGCCTTGGCGAGATTGTAGACGGGATGGCCGGGCGGATTCGTTATCCCCTGTTTCGAACCGGCGTTGATGATGGCGGCAGGCCTTCCCTGTGCGATCATCGCGGGAGCAAAGGCGCGCACGCCGTGAATCACTCCCCAGAGATTGACGTCGAGGGCCGCCTTCCACTCGTCGAGATCCGCCCACATGCCGCGCCCGATCCGGGTGACGGCATTGTTGAACAGGATATCGGCTGAGCCGAAACGGTGCTCGACCGATGCCGCCAGCGCTTCCATGGCTCCATAATCCGCCACATCCACGGCAGCCGCCATGATGTTGCCGCGGTCCGTGGCGACCCTGCTGACCGAGGCGATGGCCGCATCGAAATCCTCTCCCGGCAGGTCAACCATGCAGACCTTCATGCCGGCACTGGCGACGCGGCAGCAGGTCGCCCGGCCGATGCCGAGGGCGGCGCCTGTGACCACTGCAACATTACCCGGGAGGAAAAGGTCGCTCATTCCGGAACGTCAGGCTATCAGCGCCGCGATGGCCGCGGCTGTGAGGCGGGCTTCCGGCGGGTCGGCGCGCGAGGTCAGCACGATCGGGATCTTCGCGCCGGTCACGATGCCCGCCGCGCAGGCGCTGCGGAAATAGACCATCATCTTGAACAGGCCGTTGCCCATCTCGATGTTCGGCACGACGAGAATGTCGGCGGCACCCGCAACGGGATGGCTGATGCCCTTGATCCGTGCGGCGTCGGGGCTGATCGCATTGTCGAAGGCCAGCGGCCCGTGGATATCGGCATCTGCAATGCCGTGCGCCGGGTCATTGGCGCGCTTCGCGAGTTCCGCCATCAGTTCGCTCGACGGCATCGAGGGAATCGGCGTCTCGGTTCCCGAAAGCAGGGCCGCTTTCGGCCGCTCGTGCCCGAGGCGACGGGACAGATCGACCGCGTTGCGGGTGATATCCATCAGCCCGTCGATATCGGGCGCGACATTGACCGCGGCATCGGTGATCAGCAATTCCTTGTCGCTGTCAGGCGTCGACATGTGAAAGATGTGGCTGACCCGCCGTCCGGTACGCAGCCCGGCATTGCGGTTGAGCACGGCGCGCATCAGCTGGTCGGTATGGATCTGGCCCTTCATCAGCGCCCGGACGCGCCCTGAACCGGCTAGCTCGGCGCCGCGGGCGGCCTTGGCGGCCTCGTCGGTCACGTCGAGCACCTCGTAATCGCCTATCTCCCAGCCGATCTCCTCGGCGATCCTGCGGATCAGCTTCTCGTCGCCGATCAGCACCGGTTCGATCAGACCCTGGCGCGCGGCGGCGGCGGCGCTTTCCATCGGCAGGCGGTCGTCGGCGCCGATCACCGCCATGGCGACCGGATCGTGACGGGCCGCGAGATCGAGCAGCCGGGAAGGGGCCTTGAACGGCAGGGTGGACAGCATCAGCGGGTAACCTTGATGACGAGTTTCGGGGCCGGGCCGTAGATGTTCTCGATGAACCAGATGTAGGTCTGCGACAGCCCGTCCTGCACCACGCGGTCGGCATTCTGCTGGATCACCTTGGCATCGGTGCGCACCCGGAGCTGCCCCTTCATCGACAGGCCCATTTCGGCCAGCAGCTTCTTCTGGTCGGTACGCAACGTCGCGCCACGTACGGTGATCTCCTCGACCTCGTAATTGTACTCGATCGTCAGGATCTTGGCGTTGCGGCGAATGAAATAGAGCGTACGTTCCAGCCCGAGATGGCCCTGGCGTTCATAGCGCGCGGAATAGCGCGCCCGGCCGAGATGCTTGATGTCGGACAGGCCGGAATTCTCCAGGTCGGAGAAGGTGTCGCGGATGCGCCGGTCACGCTCGTCCCTGTCGTTCAGTTCCCCCTGGAGGAAGGCATATTGCAGCGGCAGGCTGACCAGTTCGCCTTCAAAGGCGACGCCGTAGGCCCCCTTGCGGTCGATGACGATCTCCGCGTCGAATTCCTGCGGCAGGAAGCAGCCGGCAATCGCAACAGCCATCGCCATGGCGGCGAGGGCTCGCAGCAGCCACGCCATCCGGACGACCCGCGCCGCCCTCATCCGGCACGCCTCATCGGACTCGGGGCCGCGCGTTCCTCGCGCTTCGCCTCGCGCCATTTCTCGTCCATTTCCTCGAGCGTCGAGGTCTCGGCCTCGCGCCCGTCGGCCACCAGCAATTCCTCGACCCGGCGGAACCGGCGCTCGAACTTGGCATTGGCCCGGCGGATTGCCTGCTCCGGGTCGAGCTTCAGCTTGCGGGCAAGGTTCGCCATCACGAACAGCATGTCGCCAAGTTCGTCTTCCAGCCGGTCGGGATCGATCTTCTGGGCCTCGATCTCCGCCTTCAGTTCGGCGGTTTCCTCGTCGAGCTGGTTGAACACCTGGTCGACCTCGGGCCAGTCGAAGCCGACACGCGCCGCGCGCTTGGTCAGCTTCTCGGCACGGATCAGGCCGGGCAGGGTGCGCGCCACGCCATCGAGCGCGCTTGCCGGGCGGTCGTTCCCGGCAGCCTTCTCCCGGCGCTCGGCAGCCTTCTGTTCTTCCCAGTTACGGGTCTGGGCCTCGGCAGAGGAGATATCCTGGTCACCGAAGACATGGGGATGCCGGCGCACCATCTTGTCGGCGA
The DNA here is from genome assembly GCA_040222645.1 of Rhodospirillales bacterium. GTDB lineage: Bacteria > Pseudomonadota > Alphaproteobacteria > Rhodospirillales > HT1-32 > HT1-32. The sequence goes on along the minus strand of JAVKCR010000486.1, from coordinate 3,604 downwards.
TGCCGGCGGCAACATCCTCGAAGGTAAAGAGGCCGTCTTCCTCCGCCATCCGCGTGTGGTAGACCACCTGCAGCAGCAGGTCGCCGAGTTCGTCGCGCAGCGACGTCATGTCGCCCTGCTCGATCGCGTCGGCCACTTCGTAGGCCTCCTCGATGGTGTAGGGAGCAATGGTCTCGAACGTCTGCTCGATGTCCCACGGACAGCCGGATTCGGGATCGCGCAGGCGCACCATGATTTCAAGCAGCCGGCGCATCTGGGGCAGGGACATCGTTCCTCCTGTGAGTCGGCGGTGAGGATACCCGCCTTGGCGCATCGCCGCCAGAGGGCAGTAACATGCCGACAGGTTCTGGCTATCAGGCGGGAATTCATCATATGCTTTCCCTATGAACATATCCGACCTGAAATATCTCGTCGCCGTCGCCGAGCACCGGCATTTCGGCCATGCGGCGGAGGCCTGCAATATCAGCCAGCCGACTCTCTCGACCCAGCTCAAGAAGCTGGAGGCGGAACTCGGCGTCGCCCTGCTGGAACGCAACAACCGCTCGGTCGCGGTCACGCCGGTCGGGGAACGGGTGTTGCGTCATGCCCGCACGATCCTGTCGGAGGCCGAGGCGATCCGGGATATCGGGGCCGGCGAATGCCGCCCGATGACCGGCACGCTCGCCATCGGCTGCATACCGACCCTGGCGCCCTACATGCTGCCCTGGCTGCTGCCGGCGCTCGCCGCGGACTATCCAGACCTCAAGCCGGTCTTTACCGAAGACCTGACGGGAAACCTGCTGCAGGCGATCTCCGAACACCGGCTCGACGTCGCCTTCATGGCCCTGCCGGCCGGCGAGGGCGACCTGGAGGAGCAGGCGCTCTTCGACGAGAACTTCCTCGTCGCCTGTCATCCCCGGCACCCCTTCGCCAATGTCGAGGCCATCCTCCGACAGCAGATGGAGAAGGAGGACGTGCTCTATCTAGACGACGGGCATTGCCTGCGTGAACAATCCATCGAGGTCTGCGGCGGACCGTCCTCGGGCGGCCTCGGCGGTGATTTCCGGGCAGCCAGCCTCGAGACGCTGCGCCAGCTGGTGGCCGCCGGATTCGGCGTCACGCTGCTGCCGGCGATGGCGGCGGCCCAGTCGGCGGAGAACCGGAACATCACCGTGCGCCCCTTCGCGGGACCGGCGTTCCGGCGTATCGGCATGGTCTGGCGCAAGAGCTATCCCGGCCGGGATTCCCTCATGCTGCTGGCCGGGACGGTGCGTCAGGCAGCGCCGGATACGGTCTCTGTAATCGAAGATGAGGCGTGAGGTCGCGAGACTTTTCATCAACGTTACTGAAGATAAATGGATGATTTCGGCTAAGCCTAATCTATCCGAAACCCGGGAATCACCCTCGTCCTGAACTCGTTTCAGGACCACGCGCCACTCGTCCAAGCCTGTCAGAAAACGATCAGCTATTCCGGTCGAGGTGCTGAAAGGAGTTCAGGACGAGGTCTGGGGTGGCCTAGATCAGGCCGCCGTGTGATCGACGATCTCGCCGCGAGCCGGGTAGTTCTTCGAGATCACGAAATCCAGTGCGCCGAGAATTTCACGGAAGTTCGGACGGGCGAAGGGCATGGTCTGGACGGTGCCGAAATAGAGCGTGCCGTCGGGCCGCACGATGAACAGGCCGGGCTCGCTGAACAGGGCAGGCTCCTCGAACCCGGACGAGGTCATACCGTTCGATGACGAGATATACAGACCCCATTCACGTGCCTTCTCGAGCGTCAGACCATAGCCGAGGGGGAGCTTGTCGAGGCCCCATTTCGATTTCGATTCCGTCGCGCGCTCTTCGCCATCGGAAGAGATCGCCACCACCTCGACGCCTTTCTCCGCGAACTCGCCAAGCTTGCTTTCGAGGTCTGCCAGGTAGCGGCCGCAGATCGGGCAATGCAGCCCACGGAAGAAAACCACCATGGTGAAGTTTTCCGGCTTGGTCGCACCGAGCTTCCAGGAGCCACCGCCGACGAGCGGCACGTCGAGCGCCGGGACGGTCTGGCGGGGAAAGAGGGGGGTAAGGTCTGACATCGGTCGAATTCCTTCACATCATGTTTTCAGGATCGCGTTCCGAACAGTTCCATCCGGGTTCGCGGTTGCCCAACAGATGCCATGCTCCGTTGTTGATACAAGCACCCGGGCGGTAGCGATTACGTGATGAGCCCGCCCGGGAGCACGTCACCCACGACCTCGTCCTGAACTCGTTTCAGGACCTCGACCAACAGGCCGGAGCATTGCCTGACAGGCACCGGCGGAACAGCGCGAGGTCCTGTAACGAGTTCAGGAGGAGGGGGGAGAGTGCGCATCATGGCCAGCCCCGGATAATCCGTAATGTCGCATAATATACGTTATCACAATTATGATATCATGTTTTTACAATGCACTATGTACTGATAGTCAATTTTACGGCCTCATCCGTCGATCTTGATGACCATGCCGTCCCAGGCCGGTTCCACCCCCGCCGGACAAGCGGCCGCGACCGTCCGGTAGTCCATCTCCGGTCCCATATGCGTCAGCACCGCCCGCCCCGGCTTCAGCCTCTCGATCCAGCCGAGCGTTCGGTCGAGCCATGAGTGCGTCGAGTGTTCCGCCATTCGGAAACAGTCAACGACCCAGACGTCGACCCCATCCAGCATCTCGAACGCGGCCTCGTCGAGATCGACGCAATCAGTCGAATACCCGAAACCGCCGATGCGAAATCCGAGGGTCCTGGAGAAGCCGTGGTCCTGGTCGAACGCACCAATGCGAAGTCCCGCCGCCTCGAAATATCCCGGTTCGATCTCGTGAGCCGTCAGGCATGGTTTGTAGAATGGCCGCTCGCGTACCTGCGCTTCGAAGACATAGCCGAACCTGGCCTGCATCTCGTCGAGCGTGGTGCGGTCGGCATAGGTGTCGAGCCAGCGGTCGGTCGCGAAATTCACCCAGCGAAGTTCATCGATGCCATGCAGGTGGTCGGCATGGGCATGGGTATAGAGGATGGCGTCGATCATCGCGTCATGGTTAACGCGGAGCAATTGTTCCCGCAGGTCGGGACTGGAATCGATCAGGATCGACTTGCCCGCGATCTCGACCAGGACGGACGATCTCAGGCGCCGGTTGCGCGGCTCGAGCGGATCGCAAGCACCCCACCTGTTGCCGATCCCGGGCACCCCGCTGGACGATCCGCATCCGAGTATGGTGACCTTCATTCGGGGTCCGATCAGGCGGTGGGCCGGCTTGCCCTGGAGAACAGGCGGAAGAAGTTTCCGGTGGTCGCCGCCGCCAGTTCATCCCGGCTCACACCCTTCACCTCGGCGACCTTGCCGGCGGTGTGGCGCACGAAGGACGGTTCGTTCCGCTTGCCCCGGTTCGGGGTCGGCGCAAGGTAGGGCGCATCGGTTTCGACGAGCAGGCGGTCGAGGGGAACGCTGGCAATCGTCTCCCTCAGCTCTTCAGCTTTCTTGAAGGTAACGATGCCGGAGACCGAGATGTACAGGCCGAGTTCAACCGCCACGCGGGCGAGTTCGGGACCCGCCGTGAAGCAATGGATCACGCCCGGGAATGCCCCCTCTTCCGAGCCCTCCTTCAGGATCGCGATG
>JAVKCR010000485.1:0-2740 GCA_040222645.1 Rhodospirillales bacterium | reverse complement strand
CCGCGCCGACGCGCCTGCCGGGCGTCTTGTTGCCGGACATACTGATTGCTTTGAAATCATTTGTATATATAAAAATCCGAGGGGTTTGATCAGGGGGACGCATGACCGACGCACCGCCGGCAATCGAGATTTCCGGGCTGTCGAAATGGTTCGACGACTTCCAGGTTCTGAAGGACGTGTCGCTGACCACCAGCTTCGGCGAGAAGGTGGTGATCTGCGGGCCGTCCGGATCGGGCAAGTCGACGCTGGTGCGCTGCATCAACCGGCTGGAGACCCATCAGCAGGGATCGATCCGGGTCGACGGCATCGAACTCGACGATTCCCGCGAGGCGATCGCCAAGATCCGGTCCGAGGTCGGCATGGTGTTCCAGCAATTCAACCTGTTCCCGCATCTGAACGTCCTGCAGAACCTGACCCTCGGCCCGATCAAGGCGCGCGGCATGTCGCGGCGGGATGCCGAAGCCCACGCCATGCATTATCTCGAACGCGTGCGCATTCCCGAGCAGGCGCACAAGCGTCCGAACCAGCTTTCCGGCGGCCAGCAGCAGCGCGTCGCCATCGCGCGGTCGCTCTGCATGGACCCGAAGATCATGCTGTTCGACGAGCCGACCTCCGCGCTCGACCCGGAGATGATCTCCGAAGTGCTGGACGTGATCACCGACCTTGCCCGCGAAGGCATGACCATGGTCGTCGTCACCCACGAGATGGGATTCGCGCGCAAGGCCGCCGACCGCATGGTTTTCATGGATGAGGGGCGAATCGTCGAGGCCGCGCCGACCTCGGACTTCTTCGACAACCCGAAGTCGGAACGCTGCCAGCGTTTCCTCGACCAGATTCTCCGGCATTGAGGGGCGGGCTCATGCGCATCCGAACAGCTTTCGTCATTCTTGCCCTCGTTGCCCTCGCCGGCTGTTCCAGCCCGCCCGGCACCTGGGGCTGGTACGTCATCGACCCGACCACCCAGAACGGGCTGAGCAACATCAGGTTCCTCGTCAGCGGCTTCGGTGAAACCATCCTGATGTCGGTGATCGCGGCGGTGCTTTCCGCAATCGTGGGCCTGGTGGTCGCATTGCCCGGCATGTCGTCGAACCGTCTCGTGCGCATGCCGTCGCGCGTCTATGTCGAGGTGATCCGATCGATTCCGCTGATCCCGCTCTTGTTCTGGATATTCTACGGCCTGCCGGTGATCATGAAATCGATGGGATTCCCGGTGATCTTCGACCCCTTCTGGGGTTCGGTGCTGACGCTGGCAATATCGGACAGCGCCTTCACCGCCGAGATCTACCGGTCCGGCATCCAGTCTATCCCGAAGGGACAGACCGAAGCGGCGAAGACGGTCGGTCTCACCTACACCCAGACCATGCGCTACGTGGTGTTGCCGCAGGCGATCCGCAGGATCCTGCCACCGCTCGCCAACCAGTTCATCTACATCCTGAAGATGTCCGCCTTTGCCTCGGTCATCGGCATGCAGGAACTGACGCGGCGCGCGAACGAGCTTGCCGTGACGGAATACCGCCCCCTCGAGATCTATTCGCTGCTGATCGTCGAGTATCTCGTGCTGGTGCTGGTGATTTCCAGCGGCGTGCGCTGGCTGGAGCGCAAGATGGGCTCGGACGAGAGGCGCTAGGAATGCAGGAACGCCCGGTAGTCCTCGGCGACGGCATCCGCGGCGGCTTCGAACAATTGCCGCCCGTGCTCCGGTGCGGCCAGCGCGGAATGCGAGCCGACGCGGCCATCGGGGAAGCTGGCGCGATGCTCGTCGGGCGGGCCGTGACGGTCGCCGGCATGGTCCCTGATGTAATCGGCCGTGAGCTTCCGCGGCGGCGTTTCCGCGCCCTTGTGGATGATGCCCGTGACATGCTGGGTGACGGCGACCTCGGACGGAGTGGCATGCATGCCCTCCCACTCGCCGTACCATTCATCGCGCAGCGCCTGCACGGTCGGGAACGACCACCAGCTGCGCACGCGGATGCGGGCGCCTTCGACGCGGGTTGTCACCTTCTCCAGAGGTTCCAGGTTGGCGCCGTGGCCGTTCAGCAGGTAGATCGAGCGGAACCCCTGGGCCGCGAGAGCGTTGAAGATCTCGACAGTGAGTTCCTCGTAAAGGCCCGCGCTGACCGAGACGGTGCCGGGAAAGGACGTGTTGAAAGGGGCGGGGGTATAGAACAGCGCCGGCGCCGCGATGGCATCCGCGCGTTCCGCGGCCTCTGTCGCGATGCTGTCGGCGCAGATCGCGTCGGTGCCGATCAGGCCGATCGGGCCGTGCTGCTCCATCGAGCCGCTGCCGATGATGATGCCGGTCGAGCGCGCCAGGTAGGCGTCGACCTCCGGCCATGTCATCCTGTCGAGGCGCACAAGCTGTATCCTGCCCGAAGAACCATCGGAAAAATTTCACAAATCTAGTTATCGGAGGCCCAGATGCATTGGAAGACGTTTCTGAAAGAGACCACGGTTCGCCTGACGAACCTGGAGAAGATGATTCCCGAGAGCTACGAGGGCTTCCAGCAGATGGGCCGCTCGGCGAAGAGGACCGGGGCGCTGGAGGAAAAGACCAAGGAATTCATCGCGCTCGGCATCGCCATCTCGACCCGTTGCGACAGCTGCATCGGCTTCCATGTCCGCTCGCTGGTCCGCCTCGGGGCGACCCGCGAGGAGATGTCGGAGGCCATCTCCATGGCCGCCTACATGGGCGGCGGCCCGTCGCTGGCCTATGGCGCCAAGGCGCTCGAGGCTTACGACG
>JAVKCR010000484.1:0-4721 GCA_040222645.1 Rhodospirillales bacterium | reverse complement strand
GGCAGCTGCTCAAGGTCAATGTGCCGACCACCGACGACCGCGCCGCCCAGCACGACACCGAGACCATGGTCGAGGATCTGATGGGCCGCAACCCGGAGAAGCGCTTCAACTTCATCCAGGACCGGGCGCGCTTCGTCGAGGACATCGACATCTGATCCAGGGCGGCCGCGGGTTCATATTTAGGCCACTTTCCGGCTATGTAATCGGATATCGCAAGACACCGGACCTCCTGCCATGAAGCCGACAATCGCCCTGTTTTTCATCCTGGCTCTCGCCGCCTGCAACCGCACAACCGGGGACGTCTACGTGCCCGGAGTTCCCCAGGCGCTGTCCAACGTCGCCGGCCAAGGCGACATGCCGGTGGAGATTTCCGGCACCCTGTTCGGCATGGACCAGGCGGCCTTCGACGCGGCGGCGACAACTGCCATGCGCGGCCGCAATTTCGGTCCGGTCTTCAATTATTCAACCAGTCCCGCCGAGGGCTCGACGGAGAACTACAAGGTCCGGATGCTGGTCGGCGCACCGGTCAACCTTTCGCATATCGGGCTTTGCGAGCCGGCGGTGATGCCCGCGCCGGTCAAGCAAGACGCCGGCGAGACCAAGATCGTCACGGCATTCTGCTACAAGGACACGGTCCAGTCCGGCGCGACCAGCTTCCATACCCCCGGCAGCGGTCCCGAAAGCGTCGAATTCCAGCGCATGATCAATGCGATGCTGACAACGATGTTCCCGCTGGAAGACCCGTTCAGGGACGATGGCTGCGGCAACAACCTCGTCAATTGCTGATGCAATTGCGGCATTGTTCGTCCGCGAACGAATGGTCTAGGATGCCCGCCGGATCTACATCCGCATAATCAATCAGGGGAGCGCAATGGCCGACACCGTCAAATATTTCCTCGACGAAAGCAGGATTCCGAAATCCTGGTACAACCTGCAGGCCGACCTGCCGGAACCGCTGGCGCCGGTGCTGCATCCGGGGACCGGCCAGCCGATCGGACCGGACGACCTCGCGCCCCTGTTCCCGATGGAGCTGATCGGCCAGGAAGTCACCACGGAACGCGATATCGAGATCCCGGAACCCGTCCGCGAGGTCTACCGCCAGTGGCGCCCGTCGCCGCTCTACCGGGCGCGCCGGCTGGAGAAGGCCCTCGATACCCCTGCGAAGATCTACTACACGTACGTGGGCGTCAGCCCGTCCGGCAGCCACAAGCCGAACACCTCGGTGCCGCAGGCCTTCTACAACAAGGAAGCCGGCGTCAAGCGGCTGACCACGGACACCGGCGCCGGCCAGTGGGGCTCCTCGCTCGCCTTCGCCGGCTCGCTCTACGGTCTCGAGATCGACGTCTACATGGTCAAGGTCTCGTTCCAGCAGAAGCCCTACCGCAAGGCGCTGATGGAAGCCTACGGCGCGCGCTGCGTCGCCAGCCCGTCGGAGGAAACCGCGTCGGGCCGTGCCGTGCTCGCCGAACATCCGGACAGCACCGGCTCGCTCGGCATCGCGATCTCGGAGGCGGTCGAAATGGCCGCGCAGCGCGACGACACGAAATACGCGCTCGGCTCGGTGCTCAACCATGTGCTGCTGCACCAGACCATCATCGGCATCGAGGCGATCGAACAGCTGGAGATGGCCGACGATTACCCGGATGTCATCGTCGGCTGCACCGGCGGCGGGTCGAACTTCGCCGGCATCGTGTTCCCGTTCCTCGGCCAGAAGCTCCGGGGCCAGTCCGCCAAGCAGACGCGCTATGTCGCGGTTGAACCGGCGGCATGTCCGTCGCTGACCCGCGGCAAGTTCGCCTACGATTTCGGCGACACCTCCAAGCTGACACCGCTGGTCAAGATGCACACGCTCGGCTCCTCCTTCGTGCCGCCGGGATTCCATGCGGGCGGTCTGCGCTATCACGGCATGGCGCCGCTGATCAGCCATATCGCCGATCTCGGCCTGATCGAGGCGCGCGGCCTGAAGCAGGTCGCCTGCTTCGAGGCCGGCGTCCAGTTCGCCCGGGCGGAAGGCATCCTGCCGGCGCCGGAAGCGACCCACGCGGTCCGGGGCGCCATCGACGAGGCGCTGCGCTGCAAGGCGGAAGGCAAGTCGGAGACGATCCTGTTCAATCTCTGCGGCCACGGTCACTTCGACATGCAGGCCTATATGGACTTCTTTGCCGGCAAGCTGACCGACCAGGTTTATGACGAGTCCGAACTCGCCATGGCGCTGGCCGGCCTGCCGTCGGTCGCGGCGGAGTAACAACCGGAACCGGCCGTGCTTCCCTCGCGGCAGCACGGCCGGCCCCATTCGCGAGAGGATGAGAGACGATGCCGGACAGCGGACTTACCACGCCAGCGCAGGCGGCGTTCACCCGTGAGGAATGGCAGGTCCGCGTCGATCTCGCGGCGTGCTACCGGCTGGTCGACCGGTTTGGCCTGACCGACCTGATCTACAACCACATCACCGCCCGCATCCCGGGCGAGGACGGCGCGTTCCTGATCAATCCCTACGGCCTGCGCTATGACGAGGTCCGGGCCTCGAACCTGGTGAAGATCGACATCGACGGCAACCTGCTGGCGCCATCCGACTACTCGATCAACCCCGCCGGCTTCACCATCCACAGCGCCATCCATGCCGCCCGGCATGACGTGTTCTGCATCATCCACACCCATTCCGACGCCGGTTCGGCGGTCTCCTGCCTCGAAGGCGGCTTCATGCCGCTGACCCAGGCCGGCTTCCAGTTCCACGACCGCCTCGCCTACCACGATTACGAGGGCATCGCCCTCGACCTCGACGAACGCGAGCGGCTGGTGGCGGATTTCGGCGATTACCACTCGATGATCCTGCGCAATCACGGCCTGCTGGTCACCGGCGCCAGCATGGGCGAGGCCTTCAAGCGGATCTATTACCTCGAACAGGCCTGCCGGCTGCAGATGAGCGTGCTGGCCTCGGGCCGCGCGATCACCCAGCCCCCGCCGGACGTGATGGAGAAGACCGCCCGGCAGTTCGAGGGCGGCGGCGCCGGCTCGGTGATGAAGTCCGGCAAGCCGGTCAGCGTCTGGAGCGCCTATCTCCGGCTGCTGGATGCCGAGGAACCCGACTACAAGACCTGATTCCCATCAGGCCCCGGTTCAATCGCAAACCGCGGATAGCACCGATCCCGACCGGCGGTCACGATCATGGCCCGCCGATTGTACGGAACATGCCATGAGCCTTCGCGACTGGATGCTGGTCGTCCTCTTGTCCCTCGTCTGGGGCGGTTCCTTCTTCTTTGCCGAGATCGCGCTGCTGGCCTTCGGACCGCTGACGGTCGTGGCGCTGCGGGTCTCGATCGCCGCGGCGATACTGCTGGTCGTCATGCGCCTGCGCGGCATTCCGGTGCCGGCGGGGGTGCAGGCCTGGACCGGGCTCGCGGTGATGGGGCTGATCAACAATGTCGTGCCGTTCAGCCTGATCGTCTGGGGGCAGGTGCATGTGACCTCCAGCGTCGCCTCGATCTTCAACGCGACGACGCCGCTTTTCACGGTGGTCGTGGCCCACCTGCTCACCACGGACGAGAAGCTGACCGCGCCGAAACTTGCCGGCGTGCTGCTCGGCATCGCGGGCGTCGTGACCATGACCGGTGCCGGGGCGCTGTCGGGCTTCGACATGGCCAATGTCGGGCAGTTCGCCATCCTGGGCGCGGCGCTGTCCTACGCGCTGGCCAGCATCTGGGGGCGGCGGCTGCGCGGCATGCCGCCGGTCGCGGCGGCGGCCGGCATGCTGATGGCGTCGTCGGTCGTCATGGTGCCGGCGGCGATGCTGCTCGAATCACCGCTGGAGGCCACGCCCTCGACGGGCGTCATCCTCTCGGTCCTCGGGCTGGCCGCGATCTCGACGTCGTTTGCCTACCTGATCTATTTCCGGCTGCTGTCGAGCGCGGGTTCGACCAACCTGATGCTGGTCACCCTGCTGATCCCGGTCAGCGCGATGTCGCTGGGCACAGCCTTCCTGGACGAACGCCCGGGCGGCACCGCCTTCGTCGGCATGGCGCTGATCTTTGCGGGACTGGCCTGCGTCGACGGACGGCTGTTCCGCCGCCGCTCAGGCTGACCTCGAGGACTGACCGGTCAGGCGGCGTCGCGCTTGCCGTGCTCGATCTGGCGGAACAGGCGCGCGTCGCGCAGCGCCGAGACCGAGATCAGGCGACGGTCGGACGGGTCGCTGACTAGGCTGACGCGGGCGTGCGGCTGGTCCTTGCGCGGGGTGAAGAGCTCGACAACCTGCCAGACGAAATGTGTCGCGTCGTTGCGCTGATAGCATTCCCCGATGCGGACTGAATTGCTCAAACCTGTATCCTCCAACAGACTCATGACCCGTCCTTAAAATACGGACCGGCGATTAAAAGATCACTAACTAAATTAGCGACTCCTAAGTTATTCACCACCTTGTTATTTTCGGAGCCATGTCCTCGCTCAACATGATACTGAAGGGGAGAAACGGCGCGACATGCCGAATCGGGAACTGGGCGACTGCCGCATAGGCGTGGCCGGACTGGGCGACATGGGACTGCCCATGGCCCGCAACATGCGCGCCGCCGGCGTCGACGTGATCGGCCACGATGTCCGCCCCGCCGCGGCGTTCGCGTCGCTCGGGGATTCCTACGTCGCCGACCCCGCCGCCTTCGCCGCCGGATGCGACATCCTGTTCACCGTGGTGCGCGACGCGGCCCAGACCGACGCGCTGCTGTTCGGAG
>JAVKCR010000483.1:0-9848 GCA_040222645.1 Rhodospirillales bacterium | reverse complement strand
CAGGGTCCAGTAGAAATCCTCGCGGTTGGTGATGCCGACGCTTTCCACCGCCTTCACCGCCTCGATGATCTTGCCGGGCCCGATGGGCAGGCCGGCCTGCCGCAGCACCCGCCCGAACGCCATGATGTTGGTGGCCAGCTTCCCGCCGGACTGGCCGCGCTGGAGGCGTGCGAGCGTTGAGGTCTCGCCGCTCATTGCCGTCTCAGGCCGCCGCCCCGGCGGCGATCTCGGCCTTGACCTGGTTCAGGATGTTCATCGCCTCGCTGCCACGCATCCGCTCGATGTCGTCCTGGTACTTGAGCAGGATGCCGAGGGTGGAATCGACGCTGGAAGGGTCGAGGTCGATGACGTCGAGCTGCATCAGCGCGTTGGTCCAGTCGATGGTCTCGGCGATGCCCGGCAGCTTGTAGAGATCGGCATTGCGAAGCTTCTGCACGAAGGCGACGACCTGCCGGCTCAGCGCCTCGCCGGCGCCCGGCGCCTTGACCGCGAGGATCTCGGCTTCCCGTTCCGCGGTCGGGTAATCCACCCAGTAATAGAAGCAGCGCCGCTTGATCGCGTCGTGGATCTCGCGGGTACGGTTCGAGGTGATGATGACGATCGGCGGTTCCTTCGCGATGATCGGTCCGAGTTCCGGCACGGTCACCTGGTAGTCCGCCAGCACTTCGAGCAGGAACGCCTCGAAGGGCTCGTCGGCGCGGTCCAGTTCGTCGATCAGCAGCACCGGCGCTCCTTTCGGGTCCGGCCGCAGCGCCTGCAGGATCGGGCGTTCGATCAGGAACTTCTCGCTGAAGATCGCCTGCGCCATGTTGTCGCGTCCGGTTTCCCCGGCCGCTTCCGCCAGCCGGATCTCGACCATCTGGGCTGGATAGTTCCATTCGTAGACGGCGGAAGAGACGTCGAGGCCCTCATAGCATTGCAGTCGCACCAGGTTGCGCCCGAGCGTCTGGCTCAACACCTTGGCGATCTCGGTCTTGCCGACCCCGGCTTCACCTTCGAGGAACAGCGGACGGTGCAGCTTGAGCGCCAGGTGGACGGCTGTCGCGAGCGAGCGGTCCGCGAGGTAGTTGCCGGAGCGGAGCAGGTCGGCGGTTGCGTCCACGCTGTCGAAGGCTTTGGTGTCGGTCATCAGATCTCTTTCCTGAACGGCAAAACGGCGGCGGTCATGGACCGCCGCCGCCTGTGCAGCTGGTTTTCGTCCCGTCAGGAGGCGGCCGCTACGGCCCGCTTCGCCATGACGCCAACGAGATGTGCACGATACTCGGCTGAAGCATGGATATCGCTGTTCAGGCCGCTGGCGTCAACCTTGACGCCGGAAATCGCATCCGGGGAGAAGTTCCCCGACAGGGCCGATTCCATGTCCGCCGCCCGGAAGACGCCGGGGCCGGCGCCGGTCACCGCGACGCGGACGCCGCCGGAGGTCCTGGCGACGAAGACGCCGACGATCGCGTAACGCGAAGCCGGGTTCGGGAACTTGGAATAGGCTGCCTTTTCCGGCACCGGGAAGGTGAACTTGGTGATCAGCTCGCCTTCCTCCAGCGCGGTCTCGAACATGCCGGTGAAGAAGTCGTCGGCCGCGATTTCCCGCTTGTTGGTGTGGATGGTGGCGCCGAGCGCGAGCACCGCCGCCGGGTAGTCCGCCGCCGGGTCGTTGTTGGCGACGGAACCGCCGATGGTGCCGCGATGGCGGACCGCCGGATCGCCGATACCGCCGGCCAGCGCCGCGAGCGCCGGGATGGCGCCCTTGACTTCCGCCGAGCCCGCGACCGCCGCATGGGTGGTCATGGCGCCGATGGTGACGACGCCACCGCCGGCGGAAATGCCGGCGAGGCTGGAGGCGCCGCCGAGATCGATGACGTCGGAGGGGCTGGCCAGGCGCTGTTTCAGCGTCGGGATCAGCGTCATGCCGCCGGCCATGAACACCGCGTCGTCCGATCCGGAGAACAGGGACGCGGCCTCGTCGGCGGAGGCGGCCTTCTTGTAGGAAAAGTCGTACATCTCGATAGCTCCTTATTCCGCGGCGGATTTCAGCGACTGGCAGGCCTTCCAGACTTTCTGCGGTGTCGCAGGCATCTGGAGGTCCATCCCGAGCGCGTCGTAGACCGCGTTCATCAATGCGGCAGGCGAACCGATGGCGCCGGCTTCGCCGCAGCCCTTCACACCAAGCGGGTTGTGCGTGCAGGGCGTGCCGTCATGGACGTTGAGATTGAAGGTCACCGGCTGGTTGTCGGCGCGCGGCATGCAATAATCCATGTAGGACCCGGTCAGGAGCTGACCGTCGCTGTCATAGACACAGCCTTCCTGCAATGCCTGCCCGAGACCCTGGGCAACCCCGCCATGGACCTGGCCGGCGACGATCATCGGATTGACGATGACGCCGAAATCGTCCGCCGCGGTGAAACTCACCACCTCGACGACACCGGTCTCGGGATCGATCTCGATCTCGCAGACATAGGTGCCGGCAGGGAAGGTGAAGTTCGCCGGATCGTAGAAGGCGGTCTCGTCCAGTCCCGGCTCCACCCCGTCTTCATGGGGATAGTTGTGCGGGACGTAGGCCGAGAGGGCGACCTCGCCGAAGCCGAGCGCCTTGTCGGTGCCCTTCACCTTGAAGGAACCGTCCTTGAACTCGACGTCGGAGACCGAGGCTTCCATCATGTGGGCGGCGATCTTCGTGCCCTTGGCGATGATCTTGTCCGACGCCTTGACGATGGCCGATCCGCCGACGGCGAGCGAGCGGGACCCGTAGGTGCCCATGCCGAACGGGATTTTCGCCGTGTCGCCATGCACGACCGCGACATTGTCGATCGGAATGCCGAAACGGTCGGCGATCAGCTGGGCATAGGTCGTCTCGTGACCCTGGCCATGGGCGTGGCATCCGGTGAAGACCGTCACCGACCCGGTCGGGTCGACACGGACATTCGCCGTTTCGAACAGGCCGGCCCGGGCGCCGAGAGCCCCGGCCACCGCACTCGGTGCGATGCCGCAGGCCTCGATATAGGACGCAAGCCCGATGCCGCGCAGCTTGCCGCGGCCGGCGGCTTCCGCCTTGCGGGCGGGGACGCCGGCATAGTCGGCCGCCTGCAGCGCCTCGTCGAGCGAGGCTTCGTAATCGCCGATGTCGTATTGCAGGGCGACCGCCGTCTGGTAGGGGAACGCATCCTTCGGAATGAAGTTGTGGCGGCGGAATTCCGCCGGGTCCAGGCCGAGCTCGCGGGCCGCGAGATCGACGATGCGTTCGACCACGTAGGTCGCTTCCGGCCGGCCGGCGCCGCGATAGGCATCGACCGGGACGGTGTTGGTGAACACCGACTTCACCTCCGCGTAGATCTGCGGGATGGTGTACTGCCCGGACAGCAGCGTGGCGTAGAGATAGGTCGGCACGCAGCTGGCGAAGGTGGAGAGATAGGCCCCCATGTTCGCCTTGGTGCTGACCTTGAGCCCGATGATCTTGTTGTTCGCGTCCATCGCCAGTTCGGCATGGGTCACGTGATCGCGGCCCTGCGCGTCGGAGACGAAGGCTTCCGACCGGTCGGCGGTCCACTTGATCGGCCGGCGCACCTTGGCCGACGCCCAGGTGAGGATCGCCTCCTCGGCATAGTGGAAGATCTTCGAGCCGAAGCCGCCGCCGACATCCGGCGCCACGATGCGCAGCTTGTGTTCCGGTATGTGCAGCACGAACGCCCCCATCAGGAGGCGGATGACATGCGGGTTCTGGCTGGTGGTGTAGAGCGTGTACTCGCCGGTTGCCCGGTCGTATTCGGCCACCGCCGCGCGCGGCTCGATGGCGTTCGGCACCAGCCGGTTGTTGACGATGTCGACCTTGGTGACATGCGCCGCACCGGAGAACGCCTTGTCCACCTCCGCCTTCTCGCCGAGATGCCAGTCGTAGCAGGTATTATTGGTGGCAACGCCCGGCCAGACCTGCGGGGCGCCGTCGGCATCTGCGGTTGCGGTATCGACGCAGGCCGGCAGGACCTCGTAGTCGACCTGGATCAGTTCGGCGGCGTCGCGGGCCTGTTCCCGGGTGTCCGCGATGACCACAGCGACCTGGTCGCCGACATGACGGACGAAATCCGACACCAGCGGCGGATGCGCCGGTTCGGTCATCGGCGAGCCGTCCTTGTTGTGGATCAGCCAGCCGCAGGGCAGGCCGCCGATCTCGTCCTTGGCCATGTCGGCGCCGGTGAAGATCGCGACGACGCCCGGCGCCTGCGAGGCTTCCGTGGTGTCGATCCCGTTGATTTTCGCGAAGGCGTGCGGTGACCGGAGAATGACCGCATGGGTCTGGCCCGGCCGGTTGATATCGTCCGTGTAGGTTCCGATTCCCGTCAGGAAGCGGAAATCCTCCTTGCGCCGTACGGCGGCGCCGATTCCATCATCAGGCATCTCATTACCCCCTCATCGCAGCAGCGCCGGCCTTGATGGCCTTGACGATATTCTGGTAGCCGGTGCAACGGCAGAGGTTGCCTTCCAGCCACTCGCGAATTTCCTTGTCGCTGGGATCGGGGTTTTCCTTCACCAGATCCACCGCGCTCATGACCATGCCCGGCGTGCAGAAACCGCACTGCAGGCCATGATTGTCCCGGAAGGCTTCCTGCATGGGATGCAGGGTGTCCCCGTCTGCGAGACCCTCGATGGTCGTCACCGTGGCGCCGTCGGCCTGGGCGGCGAGCATGGTGCAGCTCTTCACCGAGGTTCCGTTGACATGCACGACGCAGGCGCCGCACTGGCTGGTATCGCAGCCGACATGCGTTCCCGTCATTCCGAGCTGTTCTCGCAAAAGCTGAACGAGCAATGTCCGGCCTTCAACGTCAGCCGATACTTTCTTGCCGTTGACCGTCAATGACACTTTGGTCATGGGCGCCTCCCTGGTGAGCCTGTTTAAAGTCATTCCAGCCGTTTTCCGGCTGCATTATCATCGAAGTATGCGAGTCGTCCGCCTCGTGCGTCAAGCATGCCCGCCGAGCCGGTCCGGCACGTCGGTCAGGACGTGGACTGGCGCTCGCTGACGACCTCGACAAACCGCGTGAAGAACTTGTCCGCCATCTTCCGCGCCGTGCTGTCGACCAGCCGCGACCCGATCTGGGCGAGCTTGCCGCCGACAGTGGCGTTCACTTCGTACCTTAGGACGGTTTCGTTACCGTCTTCGGACAGGAACACCTCGGCCCCGCCCTTCGCAAATCCGGCAGCGCCGCCCTTGCCCTGTCCGGAAATCCGGTAGGATTCCGGCGGGTTCATGTCGGACAGTTCCACGGAACCGCCGAACTTCGCCTTCACCGGTCCGACTTTCGCGGTGACGTTCGCCTCGAACGAGGTGTCGGACGTCTTCTCGAGGGAATCGCAGCCGGGAATGCATTCGCGCAGAACGTCCGGATCGTTCAACGCCTCCCAGACGGCGTCACGTGCCGCTGGAATCCGGTATTCCCCTGACATATCCATGCTAAACTTCTCCCGAACGTCTCAATGCGGAAGGAAGGCTAGTCCTGCTCAACCAACTGTGCAATGACGCTGTTCCGAGTTTTCATCGCACGCGGTGCGGAGCCGCAGGATGATGCGCGCCGGAACGGTTGCCGGCTCGAACGATGAGGTCCTGGAACGCTGCCGGGCAGCGGGTGAACGCCTGTTCGACCGGCTGCTCGACGTGCCGCAGCCGGCCGCGAGCGGCGGCCCCGCGCTTTCCACCCTGGTGAACGCCGCCCAGTGGGAGGCGGCGGCACCGTTCCTGCAGAAGCTGTTTTCCGACCCGGAGACGATGTCGCTGGCAGGCGGGGTCCTTGCCGGCGGCTGGCTGGATCCGGCCGACGGAATGACCTTACAGCCCGACCGACGGTTCGACGATCCGGCCTGGCAGGAAAGCCGGGTGTTCGCGCAGGTGCGACATTCCTACGAGAGATTCGTCTCGGGATTGTACGCGCTTGCCGAGCGGAAAGCCGACCCTGGCCGGGAGAGCGACCGGCAGGGCCTGTTCGTGCTCCGCCTGATGCTCGAGGCGATGTGCCCGGCCAACAACCTCTTGTCCAATCCGCGCGCGTTGCGCGCTGTGGTGGAATCCGGCGGGCTCAGCCTGGCGGCGGGGCTGGAGAACCTGGTGTCGAAACTCGACCCGGCCCGGTGCCGGCTGCCGGCGCCCATGTCACCGCCGGCGGCCTTTCGTGTGGGTCAGGATCTCGCGGTCACGCCGGGGCATGTCGTGGCGGAGAACGCGCTCTGCCAGTTGCTGCTGTACGAACCGCAGGGCGCCCGCGTGCATGCCGAACCGGTGCTGATCGTGCCGCCCTGGATCAACAAGTTCTACATTCTCGATCTCCGGCCGGACAACAGCCTGGTGCGCTGGCTGACCGACCAGGGCTATGCCGTCTTCCTGCTGTCCTGGGTCAACCCGGGACCGGAGATGCGCGATACCGGCTTCGACGATTATCTCGAGCGCGGCCTGGTCGAGATGGGCGCGGAGGTCCGGCGCCTGTTCGCGACGGAACGCTACCATGCCGTCGGCTATTGCCTCGGCGGCACTCTGCTGGCCGCGGCGGCGGCCTGGCACGCGGCCGGCGACGGTGACGGCGGGCCGGCGAGCCTGACCTTCCTGACGACGATGCTCGATTTCAGCGCGCCGGGTGATCTCGGCGCCTTCATCTCCGACGACCTGATCGCGAAGATCGAGCAGAGGATGGCGGCCTGCGGCTACCTGGAGGGGGCCGAGATGTCGGACGTCTTCGCCATGCTGCGCTCCGGCGACCTCTACTGGAGCTTCTTCATCGGGCACTATCTGCTGGGACGCGAGCCGCGGCCCTTCGACATCCTGCACTGGAATTCCGACAACACGCGCATGCCGGCGGCGATGCACAGCTTCTATCTCCGCAACATGTACCTCGAGAACAATCTCGTGAAACCGGGGAGGCTGTCGCTGGCCGGCCGGGCCATCGATCTGGGGCGGGTCACGGCACCGAGCTACTTTCTCGCCACCGCGGAAGATCATATCGCGCCCTGGCGGTCGGCCTATCGCAGCGCCGGGCATGTCGGGGGCGAGCGCCGCTTCGTGCTCGCCGGGTCCGGGCATGTGGCGGGAGTGGTCAATCCGCCGGATAAGCGGAAATACGGATACCGACACCTGGCCCTGGAGGCAGACAACCCCGATGACGCCGTCGCCGGCGCGCCGGTATCGGAGGGCTCATGGTGGGCAGACTGGCTCCGATTCCTTGAGGCGCATTCCGACGGCGATGCGGCCGGCCCGTCGGGTGTCGGTGCGGCGAATTCCATCGAGCCCGCACCGGGGCGCTACGTCCTCGAAAAGTGAGGTTTCCGGCACTGTCCGGCACGCGTGACGGGCGTCACTTACGGTAGGAAGCCGCCGGGCTAGAGTGATCCTGCGTTGGGGAAAACGTGGCAGGAAACACGGAAAGCAGGGGGTCTCCCGGCCTTCCTGGAAATCCAGATTAAGATTTTTCAAAAAGTCTTATGCACCGATTGCCACACACCCCTTCCCGTTAAGGTCATCTCGGTGATCAGAAACGTCCGGCAGCTTCCAGATGGGTAGCGAACCTAGGAAAACTGCGGGATTTTGTAATTTGAGGGTTCTTGTGACCAGCGGAGCGAGTTGTCGGAAATGACGAGGCGTTCCGAAATAGGACATAGAGCAGCAGATTTGCTGTCGGGTGGTAGGCATGGCGACTAAAGATTTCGGCGGTTCCGAACAGGGTTCGGTTTTTGTCATCGAGACGGATGATTCGGGGAGGGTCGTTCTTCCCGAGGGTCTGATCCCGAGCAAGGCGGACTTCGTGCGCAGCGGGCCAGATCTCGTTCTGGAATTCGGCGACGGCTCGGCCGTCACGATCCGCGATTACTTCACGCTCGAAAACGCACCCGACATTCTCTCGACCACCGGTGTGAAGATCGAAGGGGCGCTGGCCACCCGCCTCGCCGGTCCGGTCGCCCCCGGCCAGGTCGCCCAGCCCGCTGGAACGGATGCCGCCGAACAGCCTATCGGCCGTGTCGAGACGGCAGAGGGCGAGGTCTACGCCATCCGGCTCGACGGCACCCAGGTCGAGCTCAAGGTCGGCGACCCGATATACCAGGGCGACCAGCTCGAAACCGGCGCCGACGGCACGGTCGGCGTGGTCTTCATCGACGACACCACTTTCTCGCTCGGCCATGACGGCACCATGGTGCTCGACGAGATGATCTACGACCCCAACACGGAATCCGGCTCCTCCACCTTCTCGCTCGTTCAGGGCGTTTTCTCGTTCGTGTCCGGCAAGATATCGAAAACCGGCGTCGACGCGATGCAGGTCAAGACACCGGTCGCGACCATCGGTATCCGCGGCACCAAGGGTGGCATCGACCTTTCTGACGGCGAGACCCTGACGGTCGTCCTGACCCAGGAAGATGACGGTCAGGTCGGTGAAATCGCGGTTTACAACGACGCCGGCGTCCAGATCCTCAACCAGCCGTTCCAGGCGACGCAGGTCAGCGGTTTCAATGTCGCGCCGGGCCAGAGCTTCACGGTCTCCGCGCAGCAGTTCGAGCAGACCTTCGCGCCGGCGCTGCGGTCGCTGCCCCAGACCACGTTCGGCGGCAATCTCAATCAGAACGAAGACGACAACTCGACCAACAACCAGGATGGCCCGAACCAGCAGGGCGAGGAAGAAGACGCCCAGAACGACGAGAACGAGGGTGAGCCGACCGAAGAAGCCGGGCCGGATGCGCCGGTCGACGAGGCCGGTCCGCCGTTGCCGGACGAAGCCCTGCAGGGCGAACTCGAGGGCGAGGGCGAGGGCGAAGGCGACGAGGAACTGGAGCTTGAGGAAGCCGCCGGCCCGCCGGTGCTTGAAGGCCAGCCTCAGGGCGAAGGTGATGACGGCGCCTTCGGTCCGGATCTCGGCGGGGCGCCGGAAGACGGCGACATCGACGTGGTTACCGGCGGCGACTATACCGGTAACCAGGGTTCCGTGGTCAATTTCGGTGGCGTCGATGTCGGCGGTGTCGGCAGTAGCGGGCCAACCGGTGGCGTCGTCGGCGACCAGAATGATCTGGCGGCGCTCCAGGGCGAAGTGGCGGAACTCCAGACCCTTTTCGGCCCGATCAGCGGGCAAAACACACCGCACAGTTATGGCGAAACGGTTTTCGGCGGCGCCGGCTCCGACACGCTCGATGGCGGCGGCGGCAATGACGTTGTCCTCGGCGGCGGCGGGAACGACATCGTCGGTGGCGGCACCGGCAATGACGTGCTGACCGGCGATGCCGGCAATGACCATGTCGCTGGCGGTTCGGGCGGCGATACGATCATCGGCGGCACCGGTCTCGGCGACGACGTCTATGACGGTGGCGACGGGGAAGACTGGGTCTTCTACATGAGCGCCGATACCAGCATCACCATCGATCTCAGCAGCAGCAACGAGCGTGGACACGGCTTCGCCTATGGCGACGCCGACCAGATCGGCTTCGATACGCTGATCAGCATCGAGCACATCATCGGCGGCGCCGGCAGCGACACGATCACCGGCAATGCCGACGGCAACTATCTCGACGGCTATTCCGGCGACGACACGATCGACGGCGGGGCGGGCGACGATACTTTTGTCGATCGCGGCGGTGACGACAGCTATTTCGGCGGCGCCGGGAACGACACCCTGCTGGTCGGTATCGCGGCGACCGCAGCGGAACCGAAGATCAACGCAGCCGGCACCGGCGTGACGGCGGAAACCTTCGCGCTCGGCGCAGCGGCAGGGTCGAACGATTTCACCGGCGGGACGGGAACCGACATCCTTTCCTTCGAACTGCACACCAGCGGCGTGACGATCCAGCTCGACGGCCGGGCATCCGACGATGTCCTCGCGACCGTCGGCAATTCGGAT
>JAVKCR010000482.1:0-6553 GCA_040222645.1 Rhodospirillales bacterium | reverse complement strand
CATCGCGCACAGCCGCGATGAAGCGAAGATCACGCTGGTGAAGGTCGCCGACAAGCCGGGCGTCGCCGCCCGCATCTTCGGCCCGCTGGCAGAGGCGAGCATCAACGTCGACATGATCGTGCAGAACGTCTCCGAGACCGGGGATGCGACCGACATGACCTTCACGGTGCAGAATGCCGATCTCGACCGGGCCGTCGCGGTGCTGGAATCCCACCGCGAGGCGCTGAACTACCAGTCGCTGGTGCGCGACCGCAATGTCGCGAAAATCTCCGTGGTCGGCGTCGGCATGCGCAGCCATGCGGGCGTGGCCCAGATGATGTTCCAGGCGCTGGGCGACAAGGGCATCAACATCCAGGTCATCTCGACGTCGGAGATCAAGGTCAGCGTCCTGATCGCCGAGGAATATACCGAACTCGCCATGCGCACCCTGCACAGCGCCTATGGCCTCGATGCGCCGGAGAAGTGACCCGGTTTTCCATCTGAAAACAGCGCGGCAGCCGCAGAGGTGGCCGCGATGAGCCGTTCCGTGCCGCCGCAGGTCGCCGGAACGCGCCGGCTGCTGAGCCGCGTGCGCGACCTCATGGCGGGCGAGGGATCCGCCGAACAGCGTCTCGACGCCATCGTCCGGATCATCGCCGCCGAGATGGTATCCGAGGTCTGCTCGCTCTACGTGATGCGGGCGGGCGAGGTGCTGGAACTGTTCGCCACCCAGGGCCTGAAGGCGGAAGCCATCCACCTGACCCGCCTCAGGGTCGGCGAGGGGCTGGTCGGCGCGATCGCCGCCGAGGGCGCGCCGCTGGCGCTGGCCGACGCGCAGAGCCACCCGAACTTTGCCTACCGACCGGAAACCGGCGAGGAGATCTACCATTCCCTGATGGGGGTGCCGATCCGGCGCGGCGGCCGCGTGCTCGGCGTCCTCGTCGTCCAGAACCGCACCCAGCGGAACTATTCGGACGAGGAACGCGAGACGCTGGAAACCGTCTCGATGGTCCTCGCCGAACTGGTGGCCGGCGGTGAACTGGTCGATCCGAAGGAATTGCTGCAGGCCGACGGCAACGCGACCCTGCCGCTGCGCATCACCGGCATCCGCCTGAATGGCGGCCTGGCCATCGGCGAGGCGGTGTTCCACCGCCCGCGCATCGTGGTCAAGAAGCTCGTCGCCGAGGATGTCGACGCGGAAATCCAGCGCCTCGAGAAGGCGGTCGAGGCGATGCGGGACGGTCTCGACCAGATGTTCAAGGCCTCCGACCTGCGGGGGCGGGGCGAACTCGGCGATGTGCTCGAGACCTATCGCATGCTGGCCGGGGATGCCGGCTGGGTGTCGCGGATCGCCGCTACCATCCGTAAGGCGGGGCTGACGGCGGAAGGCGCGGTGGAGCGGGTGCAGACCCAGATGCGCGACCGCATGCGCGATGTCGCCGACCCCTATCTCCGGGAACGGCTGTCCGATCTCGAGGATGTGGCAAACCGCCTGATGCAGCATATCACCGGCGAGATGTCGGCGGCCCTTCGCGGCGACCTGCCGCAGCAATTCGTGCTGATCGCGCGCGACCTCGGCCCGGCCGACCTGCTCGAATATGACCGCAGCCGCATGACCGGCGTGGTGCTGGAGGCCGGCTCACCGGTCTCCCATGTCGCGATCATCGCCCGGGCGCTCGACCTGCCGATGGTGGGCCGGCTCGAAGGCGGTGCGAGGGGGATCGAGCCCGGCGACCCCGTCGTCATCGACGCCGACAATTCGCAGGTGTTCGTCCGCGCGGGCGAAGACGTGCTGGCGGCCTTCCGCGGCCACCTCGTGCAGCGCGAGGAACGCCGCGCAGCCTATGCCGCCCTGAAGGACAAACCCGCCGTCTCCGCCGATGGCGTCGAGGTGAGCCTGAACGTCAATGCCGGCCTGCTCGTCGATGTCGGGCAGCTGGATGCGGCCGGCGCCGACGGGGTGGGGCTCTACCGCACCGAGATTCCCTTCATGGCCCGGCCGCGCCTTCCCGGTGTCAGCGACCAGGCCGATCTCTACCGGCGGATCATGGATGTCGCCGGCGGCAAACCGGTCGTCTTCCGTACCCTCGATGTCGGCGGTGACAAGATCCTGCCCTACTGGAAGGGGCAGAAGGAGGAGAACCCGGCGATGGGGTGGCGGTCGATCCGTATCGGCCTTGACCGGCCGGGGCTGATGCGCCAGCAGCTTCGGGCGCTCCTGCAGGCGGCGGCCGGACGCCACCTGACCATCATGTTCCCGATGATATCGGAAGTCGCGGAGTTCGACGCGGCACGGGCGATCCTCGATATCGAGATCCGGCGGTCACGGAAGCTGCAGCACGAGCTGCCGGCGGAAATCGAGGTCGGCGCGATGCTCGAGGTCCCGTCACTCGCCTTCCAGCTCGATGCGATGCTGGAGCGGGTGGATTTCCTCTCGATCGGCAGCAACGATCTGCTGCAGTTCTTCTTCGCGGTCGATCGCGGCAATGCCCGGATGTCCGACCGCTATGACACGCTGTCTCCGGCGGCGCTCGCCTTCCTCCGGTCGATCGTCGAGAAATGCGACTCGGCGGGCGTCAGATGCACGCTTTGCGGCGAAATGGGGGGCTCGCCGATCGAGGCGATGGCCCTGATCGGCATCGGTTTCAGGTCGCTTTCGATGTCGCCGCCGTCGATCGGACCGGTGAAGGCGATGGTCCGATCGCTTCCCGTCGCGCGCACCGAAGCCTTTCTGCGTCCGCTACTTGGCGCGCCCGATCATTCACTCCGGGAACAGCTGCGGGCCTTCGCCGCGGATCACGGGGTAATCGTCTGACTTCGGCCCGGCGGATTGTTTGATTGCATCCCATGCCGCGTCATTGCTAAAAACCTAGGCGAATCCTTTGCATTCCGGACGACCGGGCCGGCTGTGTGCCAGCGGGACGTGCGGACATCGAACCCTCGATTCTGAGCGAGACCTGTTTTGAAGAAAACCGGCGCCAACGTGCCATCCGAAACGGCAGATTCCGAGGAGCGCGCCCGCAAGGGTGTCGGGTCTCTCCTGCGTGCGACGCGCCTGAGAATCGGCGAGGACGTTCAGGAAGTCTCGGCCGCGCTCCGCATCCGCCGCGCCTACCTGGAAGCCATAGAGGACGGGCGCTTCAACGATCTGCCGGGCGTGACCTACGCCATCGGTTTCGTCAGGACCTATGCCGAGCATCTCGGCCTGGACGGAGACGAGGTGGTTCGCCGCTTCAAGGCGGAAGCACAGGGTATCGGGGCGAACCACGAGCTGGTGTTCCCGTCGCCGGTTCAGGAAGGCCGGGTGCCGGGCGGGGCGATCCTGTTCGTGGCGTTGCTGCTCGCGGTTGGCACCTATGGCGGCTGGTACTACCTGTCGAGCCAGGGCAAGACCATCGCGGACCTTGTGCCCGAACTGCCGGAGCGTTTCGCATCGATCCTCGACAATGTGCGGGGACAGCAGGGCGGGGGCGAACCGGCAGCCTCCACCGAGACGACGGCTGAACCCGCGCCCGTCCAGCCGGCGCCTGTGCCGCCGGTGACGGGCACGGACAGCTCCTCCGTCGCGCCGCCACCGCCCGGCGAACCGGCCGCTCAAACCCCCTCAACCGGCGTTGCGCCCGCTGAGGTCGAGGCCGCGCCGCCGCAGGACAGCCGCCAGGCCGGAGAGGCGGCGCCGCCGACCAGTCCCGAACCGGCGCCCGAGCAAGCATCTCCCCAATTGTCGACCGCAGGGGCCGATCCGGCTTCTCCGACCGTCGAACAAGCTGCGCCGGCAGAGACTGCGACGACAACCTCGACCGTTGAAAATGCTGTCGGGACAGGTGCTTCCGGGACAGGCACGCCCCGTGCAGCCGCTTCGTCTGAAGCAGCCGCGAACCCGCGGCAGCCGGCAACGCCGGAAACCGCATCCGCTCCCGTACCTTCTGTTGCTCCGGCCTCACCTTTGCCCCGGACACAGGCCGCCGGCCTGCCGGCGGCGCCTGTCATGTCGGCCCCGACCTATGGCTCGGACGCCGACGATGTGCGCATCGTCCTGCTCGCGGTGCAGGACAGCTGGGTGCAGATCCGGGAAGCCGACGGCAATCTCGTCGGTGCGCAGCTCCTGCGGCCGGGCGAACGCTACCGGGTGCCAAACCGGAGCGGGCTGCTGCTGCTGACCGGCAATGCCGGCGGTCTCGAACTGCTCGTCGACGGCAGGAAGGCGCCGCCGCTCGGCCCCGAGGGCGCGATCCGGCGCAACGTGCCGCTCGATCCGGACAGCCTGCTGGCAGGAACCGCGATTTCACAATAGAGCCTGCAAAACCGGCTAGAATGGCCTATATGAGCAGCAAAATGACCTCAGACCGGAGTCGCAAATGAGCGTTCGTCCATATCGAGACATCTATCGTCGCGAATCCCGCAAGATCTGGATGCGCGATGTGCCGATCGGCGGAGATGCGCCGATCACCGTCCAGACCATGACGAATACCCTGACGTCGGACCCGCGCGCCACATTGAACCAGATCCGGCAGATGGAAGAGGCCGGCGCCGACATCATTCGCGTGTCGTGCCCCGACAAGGAAAGCACCGCGGCGCTGAAGACCATCACGCGCGAGGCGGCTGTTCCGATCGTCGCCGACATCCATTTCCACTACAAGCGCGCCATCGAGGCGGCGGAGGCCGGTGCGGCCTGCCTGCGCATCAACCCGGGCAATATCGGGTCGAAGGAACGGGTCAAGGAAGTCGTCAAGGCCGCCAAGGATTACGGCTGCGTCATGCGGATCGGGGTCAATGCCGGGTCGCTTGAACCGCATTTGCTCGAGAAGTACGGCGAGCCCTGCCCCGATGCGATGGTGGAAAGCGCCCTGGAGCACGCGAAAATCCTGGAAGACAACGACTTCCGGGACTTCAAGATTTCCTGCAAGGCGTCCGACGTGTTCCTTGCGGTCGCTGCCTACCAGCAACTGGCCGACGCCTGCGATTACCCGCTGCATCTCGGTATCACCGAAGCCGGCGGCCTGCGCGGCGGCACGGTGAAATCCTCCATCGGCATGGGCATGCTGCTGTGGAGCGGCATCGGCGACACCATCCGGGTTTCGCTCTCGGCCGACCCGGTCGAGGAAGTGAAGGTCGGGTTCGACATCCTGAAGTCGCTCGGCCTGCGCCATCGCGGCGTCCAGGTGATCTCGTGCCCGTCCTGCGCCCGGCAGGGCTTCAACGTCATCGAGACCGTCACGACGCTGGAACAACGGCTCGCGCATGTCTCGACGCCGATCTCGCTGTCGATCATCGGTTGCGTGGTCAACGGCCCGGGCGAGGCGCTGATGACCGACATCGGCCTGACCGGCGGCGGCAGCGGCCATCACAAGATGTATGTGAACGGCAAGCCCGATCACAACATCTCCTCGGCCGAGATGGTTGACCATATCGTCGAACTGGTCGAAAAACGCGCCGCCGAGATCGAGGCTGCCAAGGCTGCCGAAGCGGCTGAATAGCGTGGAAAGACCGGACGAGACATGGCGAAACTTCAGCCCGTCAGGGGCACTCATGACCTGCTGCCCGATGACGCGCGCCGCCATCGCCATGTGATCGAGACCGCGCGGTCCGCCTCCGGCCTCTACGGCTACCAGGAAATCGTCACGCCGATCTTCGAGTTCACCGAGGTGTTCAGCCGCACGCTCGGCGAGACTTCCGACGTGGTCACCAAGGAGATGTACACCTTCTCCATGGGCGAGGGCGAAAGCATGACGCTGCGCCCGGAGAACACCGCCGGGGTCGCGCGCGCCTACATCTCAAACGGCCTGCAGCAGGAAGTGCCGCTGAAATACTTCTATGCCGGGCCGATGTTCCGCCACGAGCGCCCGCAGAAGGGCCGCCAGCGGCAGTTTCACCAGTTCGGCATCGAACTGCTCGGGGTGCCCGAGCCGGAAGGCGACGTCGAGATCATCGTCTGCGGCGCCAGCATCCTGAAGGATCTCGGGGTCTGGGACAGCTGCACGCTGAAGCTCAACACGCTCGGCGACACGGAAAGCCGGCTGGCCTACCGCAATGCCCTGGTCGCCTATTTCACCGGGCATATCGAACGGCTTTCCGAAGACAGCCGGATGCGCCTCGAGCGCAACCCGATGCGCATCCTCGATTCCAAGGACGAGGGCGACCGGGAGATCGTCGCAGGAGCGCCGGAATTCGGCGCGTACCTGAACGACGCATCGCGGGCGTTCTTCGAGACCGTCAAGGAAGGCCTCGCACGGCGCGGCGTCGGATTCGAACTCGATTCCCGGCTGGTTCGCGGTCTCGACTATTATTGCCACACGGCGTTCGAGTTCGTCACCGATGCGCTCGGCTCGCAGGGGACCGTGATGGGCGGCGGCCGCTATGACGGCCTGATCGAGACCATGGGCGGGCAGCCGACCCCGGGTGTCGGCTGGGCCGCCGGTATCGAGCGGCTGGCGATGCTGGTTGGCGACAATGTACCGGCGGCGGACCGGCCGGTGGCGGTCGTGCCCGTCGGCGACGGCGCGGCGCTGGCGGCGGATGACGTGGCGGCGACCCTCCGGGGCGCCGGCATTGCCGTCGACATCGCCTTCCGCGG
>JAVKCR010000481.1:0-3835 GCA_040222645.1 Rhodospirillales bacterium | reverse complement strand
CTCTGGACGAGAACAACAAGGGCCTGATCACCGCCGAGATGAAGGCCGCCGTCGAGAAGGCGTCTGCCGGGATCGTGTCCGGCGACATCAAGGTGCACGACTACATGTCCGACAATACCTGCAAGATGTAATTGCAGGACGAGGGTGTCATGACGCCGTCCGGGGCGTCTGCAGGGGACGGTCATGGCGGGACGGCGACATTATCGCCCCCCGCCATCGAACTTCGGGGGATCGACAAGCGGTTCGGCGCGGTGCATGCCAATCGCGATGTCGATCTCGTCGTGCCGTCCGGCACGATCCACGGCATCGTGGGAGAGAACGGCGCCGGCAAATCCACCCTGATGTCGATTCTCTACGGCTTCTACGAGGCCGATTCCGGCGAAATCCGCATCGACGGCAAGGCCGTGCGCATCCGCTCATCCTCGGATGCCATCGCCGCCGGTATCGGCATGGTTCACCAGCATTTCATGCTCGTCGACACCTTCACCGCGGTCGAGAACGTCATGCTGGGCGTGGAGGACGGTTTGCTGTTGCGTGCCGGGGTGGCGCGCTGCCGGGCTGAGCTCGAACGCCTCGAACAGGATTACGGGCTCGAGGTGCCACTCGACCGCCCGGTCGCAGATCTCACGGTCGGCCAGCAGCAGCGGGTGGAGATCCTGAAGGCGCTTTATCGCGGCGCCGATATCCTGATCCTCGACGAGCCGACGGGCGTGCTGACCCCGCAGGAGACCGACCAGCTGTTCCGTATCTTCGCGGCGCTGCGCGGCAAGGGGGTGACGGTCATCCTCATCACCCACAAGCTCCGCGAGATCCTGGCGATCACCGACAATGTCTCGGTGATGCGCCGCGGCGAGATGGTTGCGCATCGCCGCACCGCCGACACCGACCGCGAGGAACTGGCCGAGCTGATGGTCGGCCGCAAGGTCGTGCTCCGGGTCTCCAAGGGCGAGGCGAAGCCGGGCGAGGTGAAGCTGGCCATCGAGAAGATCACCGTCTACGACAATGACGGCATCCGGCGGGTCAACGACTTCTCGCTCGAGGTGCGCGGCGGCGAGATCGTCGGCATCGCCGGGGTATCGGGCAACGGGCAGAGCGAATTGCTGGAGGCGGTGGCCGGCATCCGGCCCTTCAGCAAGGGCCGGATCATCGTCAATGGCAACGAGATCTACACCAGCAGCAAGCGCGATGCAGGGACATTGCGTGCCATGGGGCTGGCCCATGTGCCGGAGGACCGCCACCGCATGGGGCTGGTGACCGCCTTCGACGCCGACGAATCCTCCATCCTCGGCTACCACCGCGATCCCCGCTACAACGGCCGCTGGCTGATGGAGAGCGGCGAGATCGTCGAGGATTGCCGCCGCAAGATGGACGCTTACGACGTCCGGCCGGGCAACCCGCATCTGAAGACTGCGAACTTCTCCGGCGGCAACCAGCAGAAGCTGGTGTTGGCCCGCGAGATGGCGCGCGAGCCCGACGTGCTGCTGGTCGGCCAGCCGACGCGCGGCGTCGATATCGGCGCCATCGAGTTCATCCACCGCAACCTGGTGGCGCAGCGCGACCGGGGGGCGGCGATCCTTCTGGTCTCGGTCGAACTCGACGAGATCATGTCGCTCTCCGATCGCATCGTGGTGATGTACGAGGGTCGCATCGTCGGCCGGGTCGACGGTGCGCGCGCCGACGAGCGCAAGCTCGGCCTGATGATGGCCAACGCCAACCCCATCCTGCCGGGAGCCGACTGATGACACCCAATTCCGGCGAATTGCCGCGCTGGGTCGACATTGCCGCGATCCCGATCATCAATCTGCTGCTGGCCTTCGCGGTTGCCGGGCTGATCGTGCTCGCCATCGGCGAGAGCCCGCTCGAGGTGGTCGAGGTTCTGGTCTACGGCGCCTTCGGTTTCGAGGAGGCGATCGGCTACACCTTCTACTACGCCACCAACTTCATCTTCACCGGGCTGGCGGTGGCGGTCGCCTTTCATGCCGGGCTTTTCAATATCGGCGGCGAGGGGCAGGCCTATATCGGCGGTCTCGGGGTCGGGCTGATCTGCCTGGCCTTCGACCATATCCTGCCGGGAATCGTGCTGATCCCGATCGCCATCGTCGCGGCGGCGCTGTTCGGAGCGGCCTGGGCCTTCATCCCGGCCTGGCTGCAGGCCTATCGCGGCAGCCACATCGTCATCACCACCATCATGTTCAACTTCATCGCCTCGTCGCTGATGGTCTACCTGATGGTCAACGTGCTGATCGAACCGGGCCAGATGGCGCCGCAGAGCCGGGCATTCGAGGCGTCCGCCCGGGTGCCTTTCATGCATGAGGCGGCCGGCTGGTTCGGCTTCTCGATCACGCCGTCGCCGCTCAACCTCTCGCTGGTCTGGGCGCTGGTCTGCTGCGTCTTCGTCTGGCTGTTCATCTGGCGCACCCGCTGGGGCTACGAGATCCGCACCGTCGGCTTTACCGAAAGCGCGGCCATCTATGCCGGTATCGACACGAAGAAGGTGATCGTGCTGGCGGTCTGCGTTTCCGGCGCGCTGGCCGGATTTGTCGGCATCAACGAGGTGGTCGGCGTGCAGCACAGGCTGCTGCTGGATTTCACCGCCGGCTATGGTTTCACCGGCATCGCGGTGGCGCTGATGGGCCGCAACCATCCCTTCGGCATCGTCCTGGCGAGCGTGCTGTTCGGGGCGCTCTACCAGGGCGGCGCCGAACTCGCCTTCGAGATCCAGGGCATGACCCGTGACATGGTGGTGGTGCTGCAGGGCCTCGTCATCCTGTTCTCCGGCGCGCTCGCCTACATGGTGCGCCCGCCGCTCGAACGGCTGTTCCGCCGCCGCATGATCGCCGCGGCCCGCGCGGCGGAGGGCTAGGGCGATGGATGCCTGGCTTACCGTGCTGCTGGTTCTCGACGCCACACTCAGGGTGGCCGCTCCCCTGATCCTCGCCTCGATGGCGGGGCTGTTCTCCGAACGCTCGGGAGTCATCGATATCGGGCTCGAGGGCAAGATGCTCGGCGCGGCCTTCGCCGCCGGCGCCGCAGCCTTCTATTCCGGTTCGCCCTGGGTCGGGCTCGCCTTCGGAATCTTGAGCTCGATGGGCCTCGCGTTGATCCACGGCTTCGCCTGCGTCACCCACAAGGGCAACCAGGTGGTCAGCGGGGTCGCGATCAATTTCCTCGTCGCCGGACTTACCGTGGTGCTTGGCATCGCCTGGTTCTCGCGCGGCGGCCAGACCCCGAGCCTGCCACCGGAAGCCCGCTTCCTGCCGCTGGTCTGGCCGGGAGCGGCGGAAATCGGAGCGATACCGGTCATCGGCCCGGTCTATTCGGAATTGCTCAGCGGCCACAACATCCTCGTCTATCTCGCGCTCGCCATCGTGCCGTTCACCTGGTGGGTCGTCTTCCACACCCGCTTCGGGCTTCGACTGCGGGCCGTCGGCGAGGCGCCGAACGCGGTGGATACCGCCGGCATCTCGGTTGACCTGCTGCGCTACATGGCTGTGCTCTGCGCCGGGCTGCTCTGCGGCATCGCCGGCAGCTACCTCTCGCTGGCCCAGAACGCGTCCTTCGTGCCGCACATGACCGCGGGGCAGGGCTATATCGCGCTCGCCGCGCTGATCTTCGGCAAGTGGCGTCCCTGGCAGGCCTTCGGCGCCTGCCTGCTGTTCGGCTTCCTCGATGCCGTGTCGGTGCGCCTGCAGGGGGTGCCGATGCCGGGCATCGGCGTGGTGCCGGTGCAGTTCATCCAGGCTCTGCCCTATATCCTGACCGTCGTGCTGCTGGCCGGTTTCATCGGCAAGGCGGTCGCGCCGAAGGCCATCGGCGTGCCCTACGTGAAGGAGCG
>JAVKCR010000480.1:0-5076 GCA_040222645.1 Rhodospirillales bacterium | reverse complement strand
TCTCGGCGTCGGACTTCACCATGCGGAAGCGCATGCAATCCGCGGCGACATCCTCGAACCTAGCGGCGGGCAGGGCCGACGCCAGCGTGTCGCGCTACTTCTGCGTCCGTTGGTCGGCGTCGATGCCGAGTCGCGCGGTGCCGGGCACCAGTTCCTGCACCGCGCGGAAGAAATTGTCGCGCTGCCAGTCGGTATAGACCAGGTTGTCGCCGAAGCTGCGCCGCCAGGGCTGGCCGCCATCGATATTGGCGGAGATCGTCGTCGCCCTGTCGGCGGTGACCACCAGCCCGAAGGTCCGCCCGAAGCTGCAATAGAGGAAATCGCTGAAATAATTGATGTTGTGGATCGAGGTGAACAAAGCCGCATCTAGGTCCCGCGCCGCCATGATGGCGCGCAGGCCGTCGAGCCGGCGCTGCATCTCGGCCGCGGGAAACGTACCCTCGACCCGCTCGCCGTTCTCGATCCGCTTCAGGCTTTCCATGCCGGTTCCGCTCCCCGTTCGACGCTGCACTCTCCAGCCTTAGAACCGGGTCGGGGTCCGGTCAACCGGAAGGCTGTCGAAGCCGCAGAACCGCCTGTCCCGAAACGGCCAGGATGACGATGGCGCCGCCGATCAGGGTCTCCTCCGCCGGCACTTCGCCGGCCGCGGCCCAGGCCCAGAGCGGGGCGGTGACGATCTCGGTCATCAGGATCAGCGGCACCTCGGCCGACCGGACATGGCGCGAGCCGAAGGTGACCAGCACGAAGCCGGCGGTAAGCTGAAAGCCGCCGATGATGACGAACATCCCCCAGTCATGGGGGGTGATCGCCATGTCGGTCTGAAACAGCCAGCCCGGGACAATCGCGATCACGCCGCCGAGCAGGGCCGCCGGCAGCATCTCGGCCGCCGGGCGGCAGCGGATCGCGATCACCGCGACGGCGAAGCCGAGGGTGGCGAGGATGGCCCAGAGATTGCCCTCCATCCGCCCGCCCCCGACGCTGCCGCCGACCATCACCAGGATGCCGCAGAGCGCTAGGAACATGAACGCGATGGCGCGTTTCGAGACGGTCTCCCGCAGGATCAGCCAGCCGAGCGCGGCGGCGAAGAACGGCCCGGCGGACAGGATGAACATCACGTTGGCGACGGTGGTCGTCAGCATGCCGGCGGTATAGCCGGTGAAGGCGCCGGCGAGCCCGATTCCGGCGACCAGGCCGGGCAGCCCCGCCGCCCGGAACCGGTGCAGGAGATCGCCGCGATAGCGCAGGGCACAGATGATCCCGAGCGACAGGCAGAAGAACAGCGAGCGGCCGAAGGCGACGGCCCAGGGGTCCGTGGTGTCGAGCACCCGGTAGGTGAATCCGCCGCCGCCGAGGATCAACCCCGCCACGACCAGCATCATCACACCCGTTCCGTATGTCGCCGGATTGCCGGCCGCGTTTCCGTCCCTCATGCGGCTATCAAGCATGCCGCAACGGCGAATGCACGTCTTGCGTTTCGCGGGAGGCGGGATCTCGCTGGGGCGGGTCCGGAACGAGGGATCAAGGACCCGGCTCAGCCCGTGCCGCCGGGGCGAATTCAGGCAGTGTGAAAACCTCCTGCGGCTCGCTGATGCCCTTGAACTCGTGGAAACCGAGCGGGGTCAGGTCGAAGGGTGAAACCCGTGCGAAATCGGCCGAGGTGAGCAGCGGCACCCCGAGTGTCTTGGTCAGCGATTCAACCCGGGCAGCGCGGTTGGCGGCCGGGCCGATCACGGAGAAATCGAGCCGGGCCGGCGCGCCGACATTGCCGTACATTACCTGGCCGATATGCAGCCCGATGCCGAACTCGATGGCCGGTTCGTCGCCGCGCAGCCGCTCCGCATTGGCCTCCGCCACGTTGTCGCGCGCCTGGAAGGCGGCGATCATGGCGCGCTCTGCGGCTGCCTTCGCACCGCCGGTCTCATCCGAGACCGGGAAAATGCCGAGCATGGCGTCGCCGACGAAGCGCAGCACCTCGCCGCCGTTCGCCTGGATCGCCAGCGCGGAGATCTCGAAATAGGTGTTCATCAGCGCCAGCATGCGGTTCAGCGGCAGTTCCTCCGACAGCGCCGTCGAGTTGCGCAGGTCGTTGAACCAGACCACCGCGTCGATCGTCTCGCCGTCGCCGCGCTGTACCTGGCCTTCCAGCACCTTGCGGCCGGACCGGGTGCCGATATAGGTCTCCATCAGGCTGAGCGCGGTGCGCCGAGCCGAGATCGCCTCGATCACCGGCGCCAGCACCCGGCTGAACCGGTCGATCTCCCGGAGATCGGCATCGTCCAGCCCGCCCGGCTTGCGGCTGGCGAAGGTGATGACGCTGACCGATCCGTCACTGAAGAGCAGCGGGTCGGCGACATAGTCGGTGAAGCCCTGCTGGCGGAGGTCGGAGAGAACGGGAAAGTCGTCCGTCGTCTCGGTGCCGACGAGCTTTCTCCTGATGCGGACCGGGTTGTCGTGGATGGCGTGGATCGGGCTGGCGATATAGGCGGGCGCATTGCGCGAGGCATGGTAGAACGACGCCTCGACGCCGGTGCCGGTCTCTCGGTTCCAGCGCAATCCCCAGCCGCGGATCAGCGGATGCAGGGTACGGATGACGATTGCCGCACGTTCAACCGGCATGCCGCCCGCCGACAGGTGCTGCATGTACCCGTCGAACACGTCGCGGACGCTGTCATTGATCCGCCCCTCCGAGAGCAGCCAGTCGATGGCGGCGTCGGGGGACCAGTCGGGCAAATCGAGATGGGCAGTATCGGGTGACATGATATCAAGCATGATAGACCTTAAATGCGTGCGATGCGAAAGCGCGGAGATGGGTGACGGGGACTGCAGGGTCAAGCCTCATCACCGCGCCATGATGCGGTGAGGGCAATGGCGCCGGACAGCCTCCGGCGGTATAGTGCGGCCTTGACGAGGAGAATGAACATGGACGGCGCAACGCTCGCCCGGGTTACCGATATCAGCCGGCCGCTGGTCGGGCGGGAGCATTTCACCGCCTCGCTGCCGCCGGGGGCCCTGCATTTCACCGCGCATGGTCACCATCCGCGCCTCGACGTGACCCGCCATGCGACGCTTGAATGCTGGGATGATTCGGCGCGTCTGCAGGGCGGCAAGTGGGGCAAGTTCTTCCGCGAGGTGGTGCCGGAGGCGCAGGGTCATATCGCCGGCATTCTCGGCCTCGCGGCGCCGGAACGGATCGCCTTTGCCGGCTCGACCCATGAATTCGTCGCCCGGCTGCTGACCTGCTTCGATCCCGGGCGGCCGATCCGGGTGCTGACCTCGGATTGCGAGTTCGCGAGTTTCGACCGCCAGCTTCGCCGGGCGATGGAACGCGGTACCGTCGATGCCACCATCGTGCCGGTGCTGCCCGGCGCGGATTTCGAGGAGCGGTTCGCCGCGGCGGCGGAAGCCGCGAGCTTCGACCTCGTCTTCCTCTCCGAGGTGATGTTCAACCGGGGCTATCTGGTCAAGGGGCTCGCGGCGCTCTGCCGGCGGCTGAAGGCGACCGGCGCCGAGGTGGTGATCGACGGCTACCACGCCTTCATGGCGCTGCCGGAGGATTTCGCCGGCGCCGGGGAGGACTGCTTCTACATGGCCGGCGCGGCGAAATACGCCATGGCCGGGGAAGGCGCCTGTTTCATGAGCCTGCCGCGGGGCTGCGTTCTGCGGCCCGAGGATACCGGCTGGTTCGCCGATTTCCCGAACCGGGGCGCGGTCGGCGACGGTCCAGTCGTCTACCCGGATGACGGCTGGCGTTTCGCCGGCTCCGTGCTCGACCCGGCCGGGCTCTATCGCTTCAACGCCGCCATGCGTCTGCTCGACGGGTTGGGGGTGACGGTCGACGACATCCATGACCATGTCCGCGCGCTGCAGGCCCTGTTCCTGCGCGCCGTCGCCGATATCGGCCATCCGGTGGCGGCGCCCGGCAACCTCACCGTCGACGATCCGGCGCGGCGCGGCAACTTCATCGCCTTCGAGCATCAGGACGCGGCTGCCTTCGCCGACCGGCTGGCGGCGGAAGGGGTCAAGGCCGATGCGCGCGGGCGGATAATCCGCTTCGGTTTCGGCTGCTACCATTCCGGCGGAGATGTCGCCCGACTGGTCGATATCCTGCACGATCTGGCGCGCAATTGATGCGAAATCTGTTGCAATAGGGGCCTGCAGACCACATCAAATTTCAAGTGGGGTCTTTCACCGCAAACGCTCAGGGGAGTTTCACGACAGACATGGAACAGGTCAATTCCATCGGCCGGGAAGTGATGACGGTCGTCACCACCTACGGCCTCGACGTCATCGGCGCGATTGTCATTCTCATCATCGGCTGGTGGCTGTCCGGCCGGGTATCGTCAATGGTCCGCAAGGCGCTCAAGCGCTCGAAATATGTCGACGAGACCCTGCAGGGCTTCTTTGCGAGCCTGGTGAAATACACGATCATCGTCTTCACCATCATCGCCGTGCTCAACCAGTTCGGCGTGCAGACGACCAGTTTCATCGCCGTCCTCGGCGCCGCCGGCCTCGCCATCGGCCTCGCCCTGCAGGGCACGCTCTCCAACATCGCCGCCGGCGTGATGCTGCTGATCTTCCGGCCCTTCAAGGTCGGCGATTTCATCGATGGCGGCGGCAATTCCGGCACCGTGAAGTCGATCAGCCTGTTCATCACCGAGATGGCGACGCCGGACAACGTGCAGATCATCGTGCCGAACGCCTCGCTGTGGGGCACGTCGAACAAGAACTTCAGCGCCAATTCCAAGCGCCGCGTCGATTTCGTCTTCGGCATCGGCTATGGCGACGACATGAACAAGGCGATCAAGGAAATCCTCGCCATCGCCGGCAAGGACGAGCGCATCGATGCCGAACCGGCGCCGATGTGCGTGGTCGGCAACCTGGGCGAAAGCTCGGTCGACCTGGTCTGCCGCGTCTGGTGCAATGCCGGCGATTACTGGGGCATCAAGTTTGACTTGACCCAGGCGGTCAAGGAACGCTTCGACAAGGCCGGCATCTCGATCCCGTTCCCGCAGCGCGACGTCCAGATCATCAAGGACGCGGCGGAGTAGTTCTCAAGACCCCCTCCGCCCCTTCGGG
>JAVKCR010000479.1:0-2771 GCA_040222645.1 Rhodospirillales bacterium | reverse complement strand
TGGCGGCGCTGACCGCCGCCCTCGACACGCCGGTTATGGCCGACGAAAGCGTCTTCGACGCTGCCGACGCGCTGCGTTTGGTGGCGATGCGGGCGGCCGACCTGTTCAGTTGCAAGATCATGAAAAGCGGCGGCATCGGCGGGGTGCGCAAGGTGGTGGCGGTCGCCGAGGCGGCGGGCATTCCCTGCTATGGCGGCACGTTGTGGGAAGGCCCGATCGCACTGACCGCGGCCACCCACATGATCGCGGCGGAACCGAACTTCCCGCTGGGCTGCGAGTTCTACATGCCCTCGGTGGTCTACCGCGCCGACGAGCTCGAATGCGCCTTCCCGATCGCCGACGGCCATGTGCCGGTGCCGGAAGGGCCGGGCCTTGGCCTCGAGATCGACGAGGATATACTCGACCGTCTGACCATCCGCCGCGCCTGACGCGGCCTCCCCCCGTGTGACCAGATAGAAGAACGGAACCTGCCATGCCGAACGCTGCCCAGATCATCGCCCGCCGCCTCTACGACCAGGGCTGCCGCTACGCCTTCGGCATGCCGGGGGGCGAGGTGCTGACCATGCTGGACGCGCTGAACGAGGTCGGCATCCGCTTCATCCTGATCAAGCACGAGAACGCCGGCGGCTTCATGGCGGAAGGCGTCTACCACATGACCGGGGCGCCGGCGATCCTGCTGGCGACGGTCGGGCCGGGCGTCGCCAATGCGGTCAACGTGGTCGCCAATGCGGAGCAGGACCGGGTGCCGATGATCTTCCTCACCGGCTGCTACGATGCCGCGGAGACGCTGGTCTACAACCACCAGGTCTTCGACCATGTCGCGCTGATGCAGGCGGTGACCAAGGCGAGCTACACGGTCGCCGACGGCAATGTCGACGTGCTGGTCGACAAGGCGATGGCCATGGCGCTCGACGGCCAGCCGGGCCCGGTCCATATCGACCTGCCGATCGGCATCGCGAAGAAGGAGTACGACGTCGCGACCCCGATGCGCCGGCCCGCGCCGTCGCCGGCCGCACCCGCGCCGGGCGCCGACCTTGAGACTGCGCGGCAATGGCTCCGCGAGGCGAAACGGCCGCTGATCATCGCCGGGCTCGACGTGCTGCACCAGCATGGCGAGGCGGCGGTCCAGGCCTTCGCGCGCGACTTCTCCATTCCCGTGGTCACCACCTACAAGGCGAAGGGCGTGCTCGACGAGACCGATCCGCTGGCGATGGGCGGGGCCGGGCTGTCGCCGCGCGTCGACCGGGAACTGATGCCGCTGGTGCAGTCGGCCGACCTCGTGATCCTCGCCGGTTACGACCCGATCGAGATGCGCGCCGGCTGGATCCAGCCCTGGGCCGAAGGCCAGCGAATCGTCGAGTTCACCGCCGTGCCGAACCACCACTTCGTCCATACCGCCTCGATCAGCTTCGTCGGTACAATCGCCGCCGGGCTTGCCGCGCTCCGCACCGATGCCGCTCCTGCCGCCTCATGGCCGGACGGCGAACCCGCGAAGGTGCGGGCCTCGATCCGCAAAGGTCATGGCACCGACGAAGAATGGGGGCCGGCGGCGATCGTCGACGTGGTCCGCTCGGTGATGGAGCCGGACGGGGTCGCTACCGTCGATGCCGGTGCGCACCGCATCCTGCTCAGCCAGGTGTGGGACGCGCCCGTGCCGCGCCGGCTGCTGCAATCGACCGGGCTCTGCACCATGGGCTGCGCGCTGCCGCTGGCCATGGGCGCGAAGCTGGCGGCACCCGGCCGCCAGGTGGTCTCCTTCTCCGGCGATGCCGGCATCGAGATGGTGATCGGCGAACTGGCGACGGCCCGCGATCTCGGCATCGCGGTGGTCTGCGTCGTCTTCGTCGACGAGAGCCTGTCGCTGATCGAGCTGAAGCAGCGCGGCACCCAGCTCGCCTCGGTCGGCGTCGATTTCGGCGCGACCGATTTCCCCGCCGTGGCCAAGGCCTTCGGCGGCGAGGGCATGTTCATCGAGGACCGCGAAACGCTGGAGACGGAACTCAAGGCCGCCTTCGCGCGCGAGGACACCTTCACGATCCTTGCCTGCCGGATCGAGAAGCGGGCCTACGACGGCCGTCTCTAGGCGCCGGTCAGCCGATCGCCTGCGCCGCCACGGACTCAAGGAATGACAGGATGGCCTTGCCGGGGACAGCGTTGTTAACGGTAGCCCTGGCCCGGGAATGCAGACCGATCCAGTTGCCGGTTTCGAGGTCGAAGATCGGTGACCCTGAACTCCCGCCCGTGGTGCTGATCCTGTGATTGTAGATGCCGCGAGCGGCGTCCAGATTCAGGATCGTACCGATGGTGAGACGCTTGATACCAATCCCGGCAGGCGTGTCGCCGTCAGGGAAGGCGTCTTCATACTCGTCCAGCCCACTCTGCGAAGCTCCCTCGACGATGATATCGGGGTGCCCGACGGTAAAGGCGGCGCCGGACTGGAAATCGGAGACCGGAAGATCGGGCGTTGCCGGCTCCTCACTCGTGTCGAGCAACCATATTATCGCGAGGTCCGCGTCATCGGATTTCGTTGCGACACGGCTGCATCTGAGCCCTGCCTGCGGTGAAGTGCCGAGGTAGGAACCGAAATCAATGACCGGCTGACAAGTTTCAGGGAAGGTCGGGTAACCGTCCTGCTCCGTCACATCGAAATGCCCGAGGACATGTTCATTGGTGAGGATCCTGCCATTGCCGACATATATCCCGGTTGCCGTGTATTTGGGGCTCACCGGGCTTCCATCGGCACCGAGCATTCCAATATGGCAGACCGCGGG
>JAVKCR010000478.1:0-13379 GCA_040222645.1 Rhodospirillales bacterium | reverse complement strand
CATGTTGCCAGCTCCCCAACTCAAACGTCGATGACTTCGCCGGAACGCTTCGCATAGCGAACTTTCCGGCCGTCTTCGAGAAACTTGAAACCGATGCGGGTCGGCTCATTCGACTTCGGATCGACGTGCGAAACATTCGACACGTGGATCGCGGCCTCCCGCTCCTGGATACCGCCCGGGCCAGCCTGGCTCGCACGGGTATGGCGCTTGATCATGTTGACGCCGCTGACCAGCACCTTGTTGGCATCAGTCAGCACGCGCAGCACTTCTCCCTGCTTGCCGGCATCCTTGCCGGTCAGGACGACGACCTTGTCGCCTTTGCGAATACGAGCAGCCATCAGAGCACCTCCGGGGCCAGCGAAATGATCTTCATGTAACGCTTCGCACGCAGTTCACGCGTGACTGGGCCGAAGATGCGGGTACCGATCGGTTCGCCCTGCTTGTTGATGAGCACGGCGGCGTTGCTGTCGAAACGGATGGCGGAACCGTCCGGACGACGGATTTCCTTCGCGGTGCGAACGATGACGGCACGATGCACGTCACCCTTCTTCACACGACCGCGGGGAATGGCGTCCTTCACCGAGACGACGATAACGTCGCCGACGGCTGCGAACTTCCGCTTGGAGCCGCCCAGCACCTTGATGCACTGAACGCGGCGAGCGCCCGAATTGTCTGCAACATCCAGATTGCTCTGCATCTGAATCATGGCAGTGACCTTTCCTTAGAACCGCCCCGGTTGCGCCGGCGCGGTATCGTTACGTCTTCCGCTTAGTCCTGATCTGCGATGACTTCCCATCGCTTCGTCTTTGAGTGGGGACGGCATTCACGAATGCGAACGGTCTCCCCAACCTGGATAGCGTTGTTTTCATCATGCGCATGATAGTTCTTCGAGCGCCGGATGAACTTCTTGTACAGCGGATGCATGATCCGCCGTTCGACCTTCACGGTGATGGTCTTGTCGCCTTTATCGCTGACAACCACACCCTGGAGAATACGTTTCGGCATTTCCGTTACCTCAGGAAGCGCTACGGGCGCGTTCGCCCATAACCGTTTTGACACGCGCGATGTCGCGGCGGACCTGCTTGACGCGCGCGGTGTTCTCGAGCTGGCCACTGGCAGCCTGGAAGCGGAGGTTGAAGGCCTCCTTCTTGAGATCCAGCAGCTGGGCTTTCAGCTCGTCGTTCGACTTCTGGCGAATATCTTCGGATTTCATGGCAATCACCCCGTTTCACCGAGGCGCATGACCATCTTGGTCTGCACCGGTAGTTTCGCCGCCGCGAGTTCGAAAGCGCGCTTCGCGATATCGTGCGGCACACCGTCGATCTCGAACATGATGCGGCCCGGCTTCACCTTCGCCGCCCAGTATTCCACGGAACCCTTGCCCTTGCCCTGACGGACTTCGGCAGGCTTCTGCGACACCGGCACATCCGGGAAGATGCGGATCCACACGCGCCCCTGGCGCTTCATGTGGCGGGTGATGGCGCGACGCGCCGCTTCGATCTGGCGGGCAGTGACCCGTTCCGGGGTCAGGGCCTTGAGACCATACGAGCCGAAGTTCAGCGTCGTGCCGCCCTTGGCATTACCGTGAATGCGCCCCTTGTGCGCCTTCCGGTACTTTGTGCGTTTCGGTTGCAGCATGGTGCAATCGTCCTCTTGTCGAGCCGGGCCTTAGCGGGCCGGCTGCTGATCCTGAAGCATCTTGTCGAGGGCCATCGGGTCATGGGCGAGGATCTCGCCCTTGAAGACCCAGACCTTGATACCGCAAGCGCCGTAGGTGGTCTGCGCGGTGGCGACACCGTAATCGACGTTGGCGCGGAGCGTATGCAGCGGCACGCGGCCTTCGCGGTACCATTCGGTACGGGCGATTTCCGCGCCGCCGAGACGGCCGGCAGCGTTGATGCGGATGCCTTCGGCGCCCAGGCGCATCGCCGACTGAACCGCCCGCTTCATCGCACGGCGGAACGCAACCCGGCGCTCCAGCTGCTGCGAGATGTTCTCGGCGATCAGCTGCGCGTCGATTTCCGGCTTGCGGATCTCGACGATGTTCAGGTGCACCTCGGTACCGGTCATCTTCGACAGTTCCTGGCGGAGCTTCTCGATGTCGGCGCCCTTGCGGCCGATGATGACGCCCGGACGTGCAGTGTGAATGGTCACCCGCGCCTTCTTCGCCGGACGCTCGACGACGATCTTGGAGACACCGGCGCCAACCAGGCGCTTTTTCAGGTACTCGCGAAGAACGAGATCTTCATGCAGCAGGGCCGCGTAGCCCTGGTCGGCATACCAGCGCGAATCCCAGGTGCGGTTGATCCCCAGCCGCAGGCCAATCGGATTTACTTTCTGACCCATCAGGCGATCTCCTCGCGTTCGCGCACAACAATCGTCAGGTTGCTGAACGGCTTCAAAATCTTGCCGGTGCGGCCACGCGCACGGGCACGCCAGCGCTTCATCACAATGGCCTTGCCAACCGATGCCTCGGCAACGACGAGGTTGTCGATGTCGAGCTGGTGATTGTTCTCGGCGTTCGCGATGGCGGACTGCAGACACTTTCGTACGTCACCAGCAATCCGCTTCTTCGAGAAGTAGAGATCGTTCAGCGCCCGTTCGGCGCCAAGACCCCGGATCGATTCCGCGACAAGGTTCAGCTTCTGCGGGGAAACGCGCAGATTGCGCGTAACCGCTTTGGCTTCCGTGTCGGACAATCGACGTTCTGATGTCGGCTTGCCCATGATTACTTCCTCTTCGCCTTCTTGTCCGCAGCGTGACCGTAGTAGGTACGCGTCGGGGAGAATTCACCGAACTTGTGACCGATCATGTCTTCGGTGACGAGCACCGGAACATGCTTCTGGCCGTTATAGACGCCGAACGTCAGACCGACGAACTGCGGCAGGATCGTGGAACGGCGGGACCAGATCTTGATGACCTGGTTGCGACCGGATGCCCGGCCGGCTTCCGCCTTCTTCAAGAGGTATCCGTCGACAAACGGACCTTTCCAGACAGAACGAGCCATATTCGCCAATCTCCTTAGCGCGATTTCCGCTGGTGGCGGCTGCGCATGATAAACTTGTCGGTGGCCTTATTGGACCGGGTACGCTTGCCCTTGGTGGGCTTGCCCCAGGGGGTCACCGGATGACGGCCGCCGGAGGTACGGCCTTCGCCGCCACCGTGCGGGTGATCGATCGGGTTCATGGCGACGCCGCGAACCGACGGGCGCTTGCCGAGCCAGCGATTGCGACCGGCCTTGCCCAGATTGATGTTCTGGTTGTCCGGGTTCGACACCGCACCGATCGAGGCCCGGCATTCACCGAGAACGAGGCGCAGCTCACCGCTCGACAGACGCAGCTGGGCATAACCGGCATCCTTACCGACCAGCTGGCCGTAGGTTCCGGCGGAACGGGCGATCTGACCGCCCTTGCCCGGCTTCATCTCGATATTGTGGATGATCGTGCCGACAGGGATGTTCTTCAGCGGCAGGCAGTTGCCCGGCTTGATGTCGGCACGGTCGTCGCTGATCACGACATCGCCGGCATTCAGACGCTGCGGCGCCAGGATGTAGGCGACTTCATTGTCTTCATAGCGGATCAGCGCGATGAACGCGGTGCGGTTCGGATCGTACTCGATCCGGTCGACCGTCGCCGGCATGCCGGTCTTGAGACGCTTGAAGTCGATGACGCGATACTTGCGCTTGTGACCGCCGCCACGACGGCGCGCGGTAATGCGGCCGGTATTGTTGCGGCCGCCCTTCTTGGTCAGGCCTTCGGTCAGGCTCTTTTCCGGAGCGCCCTTGTGCAGCTCGGACCGGTCCACCAGCACGAGCGTGCGGCGACCTGGCGTCGTCGGATTGAATTGCTTGAGAGCCATGATCAGATCCCCGTGGTCACGTCGATGTTGCTACCCTCGGCAAGGGTAACCATCGCTTTCTTGCGGTCCGAACGCTTGCCAAGGAACTGGCGGAACCGCTTGGTCTTGCCCTTCAGCACGCTGGTGTTCACCGCGGTCACCTTGACCGAGAACAGTGCCTCGACAGCCGCCTTGATTTCCGGCTTCGTGGCGCTCAGCGGCACTTCGAAGAAGACCTGGCCATGTTCGGAGGCGTTGGTCGACTTCTCGGTGATGATCGGGCGCTGGACGATGTCGTACATGCGCTCGCGCGACGGCGCGGCATGCTTGCGAACTTTGGCACTCATTTCAGGCGCTCCTCGAGAGCAGCCACCGCGTCGCGCGTCAGCACGAGCGTGTCGCTCTTCAGAATGTCATAGACATTGGCGCCGACCGACGGCAGCACGGCCACCGACGGGATGTTGCGCGACGCCAGCGTGAAGTTGCGGTCGAGTTCCGCACCGCCGATGACAAGTGCACGGCCCCAGTTCAGACCGGCGAGCCGGGCCGCAAGCGCCTTGGTGCGCGGCTCGTCGCAGGTCTCGTTGTCGAGGACGACAAGACGGCCTTCAACGGCCTTCGCGGAGAGCGCACATTTCAGCGCCAGCTTGCGGACCTTCTTGGTCAGCTCGATATCGTGATCGCGCACCACCGGGCCGTGGGCGATACCGCCGCCACGCATCTTCGGCTCGCGGTTGGACCCCCGACGGGCCCGGCCCGTGCCCTTCTGACGGAAC
Source organism: Rhodospirillales bacterium (assembly GCA_040222645.1). GTDB lineage: Bacteria > Pseudomonadota > Alphaproteobacteria > Rhodospirillales > HT1-32 > HT1-32. The sequence goes on along the minus strand of JAVKCR010000478.1, from coordinate 8,766 downwards.
GGCTTCGCGGTCGTACCCGACACTTCGCCCCGGCCCTTCGTCTTGTGGGTGCCGGCACGACGCTTGGCGAGCTGGTAGTTCACCATGCGCGCCAGGATATCGCGACGGACCTCGACGCCGAAAATGGCATCGGACAGTTCGATGTCGCCGACGGACTTGTTGTCGAGGTTGATGACTTCAGTCTTCATCGCCTCAGTCCTTCTGTTCTTCTGCCGGCGCTTCCGCGGCCGGAGTATCTTCGGCAGGTGCATCCTCGGCCGGCGCTTCTTCCGCCGGAGCCGCGGCAGCAGCTTCCTCGATCAGGGCCGCCGGATACGGCACGCCTTCCGGCGCCGCGCGCTTCGCGGCGTCACGGATCATCACCCAGCCGCTCTTCGAACCGGGGATCGCGCCCTTGACCAGGATGAAACCGCGGTCCTCGTCGGTGGCGACGATTTCGAGGTTCAGGATGGTGACGCGCTCGGCACCGAGATGGCCGGCCATCTTCTTGCCCTTGAACACCTTGCCCGGGTCCTGGCACTGGCCGGTGGAACCGTGGGAACGGTGCGAGACAGAAACGCCGTGGGTAGCTTCCAGGCCGGCGAAGTTCCAGCGACGCATGCCGCCCTGGAAACCCTTGCCGATCGAGATGCCGGTGACGTCGACCTTCTGGCCGTCGACGAAATGATTCGGGCTCAGCCGGGCGCCGGCTTCGAGCAGCGCATCCTCGGAAACCCGGAATTCCGCCCGCTTGCGCTTCGGCTCAACCTTCGCCTTGGCGAAATGGCCGCGCATCGGCTGGGTGACGTTCTTCGGCTTGCGGTTCGCGACGCCGAGCTGGACGGCATTGTAGCCATCGCGTTCGGCGGTGCGGACGGCCACGACCTGGCAATCATCGACCTTCACGACGGTAACCGGCACATGCCGCCCGTCCGGATGGAAGACGCGGGTCATGCCGACCTTTTGTCCGATTAGTCCTGTACGCATCGGTTCAATCCCCGATCAAAGCTTGATTTCGACATCGACGCCGGAGGCGAGGTCGAGCTTCATCAGCGCGTCCACCGTCTGCGGTGTCGGATCGACGATATCCAGAACCCGCTTGTGCGTGCGGATCTCAAACTGTTCCCGCGACTTCTTGTCGATGTGCGGGGAACGCAAAACGGTGAACTTCTCGATACGGGTCGGTAGCGGAATTGGTCCGCGCACCTGAGCGCCCGTACGTTTCGCCGTGCTTACGATTTCACGCGTCGACTGATCCAGGATTCGATGATCGAAAGCCTTCAGTCTTATGCGGATATTCTGACTGTCCATCGTCACTCAACCGTCTAAAAACGAGGGCGCCCCGCCGAAACGGGGCGCACTCTGGTTATCATTACTCTACGATAGAAGCGACGACGCCGGCGCCAACGGTACGGCCACCTTCGCGGATCGCGAAGCGCAGACCTTCGTCCATCGCGATCGGCGCAATCAGATTGACAGCCATCGCGATATTGTCACCCGGCATCACCATCTCCGTGCCTTCCGGCAGTTCGATCGTGCCCGTCACATCCGTCGTCCGGAAATAGAACTGCGGACGATAGTTCGAGAAGAACGGCGTATGACGGCCGCCTTCTTCCTTCGTCAGGATGTAGCACTCGCACTTGAACTTCGTGTGCGGCGTGATCGAGCCCGGCTTCGCCAGAACCTGACCGCGCTCCACGTCGTCGCGCTTCGTGCCACGCAGCAGAACACCGATATTGTCACCGGCCCGGCCTTCGTCCAGCAGCTTGCGGAACATCTCGACGCCCGTGCAGGTCGTCTTCGTCGTCGTGCGGATGCCGACGATCTCGATTTCCTCGCCAACCTTCACGATGCCCGTCTCGACGCGACCCGTAACCACGGTGCCGCGACCCGAGATCGAGAACACGTCCTCGATCGGCATCAGGAACGGACGGTCGACCGGACGATCCGGCTGCGGAATGTACGCATCGACCTGCTTCATCAGCTCGAGGATCGCGTCATGACCGATTTCCGCGTTGGAATCTTCCAGCGCCGCTAGCGCCGAGCCCTTCACGATCGGAATGTCGTCGCCCGGGAAATCGTAGGACGACAGAAGCTCGCGGATCTCAAGCTCGACCAGCTCGAGAAGCTCCTCGTCATCGACCTGGTCGACCTTGTTCATGAACACCACCAGCGCCGGAACGCCGACCTGGCGCGCCAGCAGGATGTGCTCGCGGGTCTGCGGCATCGGGCCGTCGGCCGCCGAAACAACCAGGATCGCGCCGTCCATCTGCGCCGCACCCGTGATCATGTTCTTCACGTAGTCGGCGTGGCCCGGGCAGTCCACATGCGCATAGTGACGCTCCGCGGTCTCGTATTCGACATGCGCCGTCGAAATCGTGATGCCTCGCGCCTTCTCTTCCGGCGCCTTGTCGATCTGGTCGTACGCCGTGAAGGACGCACCACCGGCTTCCGCCAGTACCTTCGTGATCGCAGCCGTCAGCGACGTCTTGCCGTGGTCAACGTGACCAATCGTGCCGATGTTGCAATGCGGCTTCGTGCGCTCGAATTTTGCCTTACCCATGTGTCGTTACTCTCGATTTCGCGGCCGAAACAAAAAAACTCTCGAATACCCGGAGCTGGTGGAGCGGGTGATGGGAATCGAACCCACGTAACCAGCTTGGAAGGCTGGGGCTCTACCATTGAGCTACACCCGCCCGAAACCCCGGGTCCGCCCGCCGGAAAAAAGGCGCTGGTGGAGGAGGTTGGATTCGAACCAACGTAGGCTTAGCCAACGGATTTACAGTCCGTCCCCTTTAACCACTCGGGCACTCCTCCGCACGCCGCGCCTCAACTCCGGCGAAACGGAATGGCGCAATATGATGATTTCGGAACCCATGTCAACAGGCAAAGGCCGACACCCGCCGATGCCGCGCATGCAGTATTTGCGGTGGCGAATCCGGCCGCCTTGGGCGACATTCCGCGAATGGTAAAGCGAACCGGAAAACCGCGCAAGCAGCCGGGCGGACGGCGCCCGGGCGGCCCACCGTCAGGCCGCGGGCTGCGGCGCGACGAACATACCGTGCTGCTCTACGGCATACATGCCGTGCGGGCGGCGCTGGCCAATCCGGCACGCAATGTTCGCCGGTTGCTGGCGACCCAGCAGGGCCTCGCCGCCCTGCGCGAAACGGGCGAGCCTGCGACGCGCGTCCAGCCTGAAACCGTCGACCGCGAGACCCTCGACGGCATGCTGGCGCCGGACACACCGCACCAGGGACTGGTTCTGGAAGCCGATCACCTCGAGGACGATTCGCTGTTCGACCTGCTGGCCGGGCTCGGAGAGAACACCCCGGCCCTCGTGGTCGTGCTCGACCAGATCACCGACCCGCAGAACATGGGTGCGATCCTGCGGTCATGCGCCGCGTTCGGCGCGGTCGGAATAGTCGCCACCGAACGGCATTCCGCCCAGGCCGGCGGGGCGCTGGCCAAGGCCGCGTCCGGCGCGCTCGAGATCGTGCCGGTCTGCCGCGAAACCAATCTTGCCCGCGCGCTCGACCAGCTCGCCGAGGCCGGGTTCTGGCGCATCGGACTTGACGGCGGGGCCGGCAGGGTTTTCAACGGCTCCGAAGCGCCAGCCCGGCTGGCCCTTGTTCTCGGTGCAGAGGGCAAGGGATTGAGGCGGCTGACGCGAGAACATTGCGACGAACTGGCCGGGTTGCCGATGTCGGGCCGCATGGAAAGCCTGAACGTCTCCAACGCCGCCGCCGTCGCGCTCTACGAAGCCCGCCGCGTGTTCCTTTTCGGACAATCCTGAACCGGCCACCTGAAGAAGCGGAAATCCGACCATGAATACCCATCCCATTCTGAGCGATGAGCAGATCCGGCAGTTCGCGGAGGACGGCTACCTCATTGTCCGTGGTCTTTACGATGCCGAAACGATGCAATCCGTCGTCCGCTGGACCGACGAAGTCGCGGCGATGCCGGAGGAACCCGTCCGTCAGTGGGTTTACTGGGAGCCCGACCTTCGTGGCGGCGGCGGCAAGGTGCTCTGCCGCATCGAGAAGTTCATCGAGGTCAGCGACGGCTTCAACCAGCTCAACGATGGCATGGCCGGGATGGTCGGCCAGCTGCTGGGCGAACGCGCCGTGCTGTTCAAGGAAAAGATCAACTACAAGCAACCCGGCGGTGACGGCTTCAAGCCCCACCAGGACAGCCAGGCCGGCTGGGAGCGCTATGCGAAGTTCTTCGTTTCGGTGCTGGTATCGATCGACCGTGCAACCGAGGAGAACGGTTGTCTCGAGATCGCGTCCGGCTACAACAAGGACGGGCTTCTCCACAAGGAATGGGAGCCGCTGACCGAAGACGAGATCGCGGAGATGAACATGATCCCGGTGCCAACCGAGCCCGGCGACGTGATCTTCTTCGATTCCTACGCCCCGCACGGCTCCAAGCCGAACCTGTCGAACCGGCAGCGGCGCATCCTCTACTTCACCTACAACAAGGCGAGCGAGGGCGACCACCGCGACATCTACTACGCACACAAGTTCGAGAGCTACCCGCCGGATATCGCCCGCAAGGCGGACAGGGAGTACGTCTTCCGCGTATGATCGGTCCACACATCGTGGAGCGAGAGGCATGCGACTGACGACTTTGCTGATGGCCGGCATATGGCTGGCGCTACCTACCCTGGCGGCGGCGCAGCCGGCGGAAGACCGGGTTGATCTCGAACTGGTGCTCGCTGCCGACGGTTCGGGCTCAATCGACGACGAGGAGTTCCGCCTGCAGCGCGCCGGCTATGCCTCCGCCATCATGGACCCGGACGTGCTGTCCGCAATCCAGAGCGGACGTTTCGGCCGCATCGCGCTGGCCTACATGGAATGGGGCGCCCCGGAGAGCCAGGAGACCATCGTCGACTGGATGGTGGTATCCGACCTCGAATCGGCGAAGGCTTTCGCCGACAGGCTGCTGGCGGCGCCGCGCGTGGTCTGGGGCTACAACTCGATCTCGAACGCGATCATCCATGCCAACGCCATGATCGCCTCGAACCGCTGGGACCCACCGCGCAAGATCATCGACATCTCCGGCGACGGCCCGCAGATCAACGGCGAACCGCTCGGCCCGGTACGCGACGAGGCGATGAACCAGGGCATCACCATCAACGCGCTGGTCATCAAGACGCCGGGCGGCGGCTTTCGCGGCCCCTTCGGCAAGCCGCTGATCGACCACTACCGTGAGGACGTGATCGGCGGATTCGGCGCCTTCGCCATGGTGGCGGAAAGCCGCGAGGAATTCGCGCTCGCGATCCGCAACAAGCTGATCCAGGAAATCGCCGAGCGCTGAAGGCCGCGAGCCCTCCTCCGCCCCTTCGGGGCGCCTCCCCCGAAATCGGGGGAGGCGACAGTTACCTCGCCTCCCCCATTCATGGGGAGGTGCCCGCAGGGCGGAGGGGGAATTTCTTGCTCAGCCCTAGTTGATCGTCACCCAGCGCAGGATGAAGAAGTTGTCGTTGCGCTGCGCGAGGTCGATGTTCGACCGGGTCGCCCAGACCAGCGGCTGGATATGCAGCGGCACGTAGGGCACGTCGGTCTTCAGGATCGAGTGCACCTCGTCGACCATGGCCTGGCGCTTCGCCGGGTCGATCTCGCCCTGGATCTGCGGCAGGAGTTCGTCGATGCGGGCGCTGGAATAGGCGCCGAAGTTCCACGAACCGAGCTTCTTCTCGTTGTTCGGCGTCGCCAGCAGGAAGCGCATCGGATGTTCGGCATCGAAAGTGCCCGGCGACCAGCCGAGCAGGAACATGTCGAACTGGTCGGCGCGCAGCTCATTCCAGTAGCCGCGGACCGGAACCGCGGTCAGCTGCACCTTGAGCCCGACACGGCTCAGCATGGCGACCGCCGCCGAGCAGATCGCCTCGTCATTGATATAGCGGTCGTTCGGGCAACGCATGCCGAAGGAGAAACCGTCGGGATAGCCGGCGTCGGCGAGCAGGGCCTTCGCCCTGTCCGGATCGTAGGCCAGGCGGGTATCCTCATCCGGCTTGTAGCCGTTGATGCCCGGCCCGATCAGCAGGCCCGTGGTCTTGGCGTTGCCGCGCATGATCTTGGCGGCGATCGCCTCGGCGTCGATCGCGTGATAGATTGCCTGGCGGACACGAACATCCTTGAAGGGGTTCTTGCCCTTGACGTCGGTGAAGCGGAGTTCGTCGGCCTCCATCTCGAAGCCGAAGAAGATCACCCGCGATTCGATGCCCTCGACAACCTTGAGACCGGCGGTGGCCTTGAGGCGCGGAATGTCCTGCAGCGGCACCGGCTCGAAGAAGTCGATCTCGCCTGACAGCAGCGCGGCGACGGCGGTCGCGGCAGAGGTGATCGGCGTGAAGGTGGCGCGGGTGATGTTGTGTTCCGCCTTGTCCCACCAGCCATCGAACGGCACCAGCACGGTCTTCACCCCGGCAGCCCGGCTCTCCACCTTGAAGGCGCCGGTGCCGTTGGCGTTGATGGTGGCATAGTTGCCCTTCTCGCGGCTCGGCCGCTCGGCGCCGTTGGCGCTCGCCCAGCCCTGATCGAGGATCATCCAGTTGGCGATCGAGCCCGGAAACAGCGGGTTGGGATCTGAGGTCATGAACTCGACGGTGAAATCGTCGACCTTGTTGAGCGCGGTCACCGGCGCGAACCAGGAGCGGACATCCGAATCCTCGGAAGCCGCACGCTCGTAGGAGAAGATCACGTCGTCTGCATTGAAATCCTCGCCGTTGTGGAACGTCACGCCCTTGCGAAGGAAGAAGCGCCAGCCCTTGTCGCCGATCGGTTCCCAGCGCTCGGCCAGCGCCGGTTCCACTTCCATGTCCGGGTTCCGGCGCACCAGCCCCTCGTAGACATTGTTCAGGAAGCCGAGCACGGGAGCCGTGTTGGTGCCGTGCGGATCGAGCGTCACCGGGTCTGTGGTCGCTGCCCAGCGGAATTCCTTCGCGCCTGCCGGCATCGCCGCAACGAGTGTTGCCGCGGCGAGGATTCCCGCCACGGACAGTCTGATTGAAATGGACATGTGTCCTCCCGAATTACGATTTCGACAAAGGCTAGTCCGACCCGGGGACTCCCGCCATTCAGGACGGGTAACAAGTTCGTGTTTCGGGACCCCGTCGAAGAGGGCTCCAATCGATCCGCCGGCGAAACGACGAACTACATCTGCAGCAGCTCAGCCGTGCTGCTTGGCAGCCTCGTCGAACGTCGCCTTCTGCCCGGCGCTCGCCTCGGTCTGGTACTTGGCTTTCCAGTCGTCGTAGGACATGCCGTACACGATCTCGCGGGCGGCATCGTAGGAAAGCTCCATGCCTTTCTCTTCTGCCGCCGCCTTGTACCATTTCGACAGGCAGTTGCGGCAGAAGCCGGCGAGGTTCATCAGGTCGATGTTCTGTACATCCGTGCGCTCGCGCAGATGACCGACAAGGGTGCGGAAGGCCGCCGCCTCGAGTTCGGTGCGTGTCTGGTCGTCCATCGCCAATTCCTCCGGTATGGGTCGCGTTGTCAGAAAGGTAGGCGTTCGGCCGCGGGACGCAAGATCAGAGCCCGGTGACGGTCTCCGCGATCAACATGTCGACCACCGCCCGCAGCGCCTCCTCGCGCGACGCGCCCCCGGCGATCGCCGCATCGAAGGTTTCGACCTGGCGGTGCGCGCTGGTGCCACGGGCAACGATCTCGCGGGCATGTTCCACTTCGGCAAGGCAGTCCAGCGCCTCGGCATCTTCGCGCACCAGGTCGAGAATCTCCTCGAGCAGCGTGATGTAGGGCACCACTGCCCCGGCGCCGAAATCGATCAGCCCGCCATTCAAGCCGTAGCGCTGGGCCCGCCAGCGGTTCTCGGCGACCAGCATGCCGGAATAGATGCGCCAGCGCTGGTTCTGGGTCCTGAGCCGCCAGAGCATGCGCAGCAGGCAGACATAGAGCGCCGCCACCGTCGCTGTATCCTCCGCTCGCGTCGGGATGTCCGACATCCGCATCTCGAGTGTCGGGAAACGGGCGGACGGCCGGATATCCCACCAGAGCCGTGTCGCATCCTCGATCACGCCGGCGCCGACCATCGCGTCGACATGGCGCTCGTAGGCCGAATGCGAATCGAAGCGGTCCGGCAGGCCGGTGCGCGGCAGTTCCTTGAAGACGCTGAGCCGGTACGACATCAGCCCGGTATTCTGCCCGCGCCAGAACGGTGACGAGGTCGACAGGCAGAGCAGGTGCGGCAGGAAGTAGCTGACCTGGTTCATCAGGTCGATGCGGGTATCCGCATCCTCGATGCCGACATGCACATGCATGCCGCAGATCAGCAGCCGCCGGACCACGGTCTGCAATTCCTCGGCGAGCGCGTTGTAGCGCTGCTTGTCGGCATGGTGCTGGTCGGCCCACTCGGCGAAGGGATGGGTCGAGGCGGCAACCGGTGCCAGCCCCGCCTCCCCCGCGATATCGGCGATCGTCCGGCGCAGGCTGCGGAGCTGGGCGGCCGCCTCGCCCACGGTCTTGCAGGGCGTGGTGCCGATCTCGATCTGCGAGCGCAGGAATTCCGGGCTGACCTCGGCGCAGGCCGCCGCGTTGCAGCGTTCGACCAGGTCCGCCGGGGGATCGGCGGCGAGATTTCGGGTCTGCCGATCGACGAGCCAGTATTCTTCCTCGATACCGATGGTGAATGCCGGCTCGGAGAAGGCCATCAGAAATGCCTCGCCTGGTAGAGATGGTGATTGGCGAGCACGGGCGCGAGCGCCTCCTGCAGCACGCCGGCCCAGTGCGCAGCACCTTCCGGAGTCGCGATCAGGTCCTGGCG
>JAVKCR010000477.1:0-12255 GCA_040222645.1 Rhodospirillales bacterium | reverse complement strand
GGACGGCGATTAACGTTGACGATTTGTCGATAAATTGTCAACGTTTGACTCCCGGCCTTTTACCGGCATACCGGCAATCGAGGTCTCGCAAGACCGAAAAGGCTTTGAAATTCAATTCGAAATCCCGCCCGTCCGAAGGCGGCAGCCGAAAGCATATCAGTGCTTGCTCGGACATTTCCAGACGATTCGGGTGTATACACACGATCAGGCGATCCATTCGCTCACCGGTGCGGCCGCATCCTGCAGCGGCTGGGAGATGACATCGACCAGCGACGGCCCGTCATGGCGGAGTGCCGCCGACAGGGCCGCGTCGAGATCGCCGGGCTGTTCCACCTTCCACGACTTGACGCCGAAGGCCTCGGCGACGGCGGCGTGGTCGGTGCGGTTGAAATCGACCGAGAAATAACGCTCGCCGAAGCCGGATTTCTGCCCGGCCTTGATCCAGCCATAGACAGAGTTGGAGAAGACGATGAAGGTGATCGGCATGTTGCGCCGGACCACGGTCTCGAACTCCCCGACGGTGAAGCAGAAGGAGCCGTCGCCCATGATCGAGACGGTCTTCGCCTCCGGCCGGCCGACATGCGCGCCCATGGCGGCGGACAGCGCATAGCCGAGCGCACCATGCGCCCTGTTGGTGATGTAGCGCCTGCCGGGCCGTTTCATGGTGAGGTAGGCCGACATGTAGGGGCAGGGCGTGCCGGGATCGGCGACGACGATGCTCTCCTCAGGCAGCAGCCGGTTCAGCGCATCGACCACCCGTTCCGGGCGGATCGGCAGATCCATCGACCCGGCCAGCGAGCGGAACTGCGCGCCGCGCAGGTCGCGTACCCTGGCGGCGACCCTGCCGCCGCCGAAACCCGAGGGCAGGTCGCCGGCGGAGAGGCCGTCGAGCAGGATGTTGAAGGCGGCGAGCGCGAGGCGGGCATCGCCGACCAGCGCCACGTCGGTGTCGAAGCTGGCGCCGATCACCATCGGGTCGGAATCGATATGGATGATCTTTGCGCCCGGCTTCGGGATCGACCAGCGTTCGGTGGTCACGGAACCCGCCCGGCAGCCGATGAAGATCACCAGGTCGGCGGCGCCCACCGCGTCGGTCGCGGCCTGGCAGCCGCCGTTCGAGCCGACCACGCCGAGGCAGTTCGGATGGGTCTCGGCGATCACGCCCTTGCCGCTGACCGAGGTCGCGACCGGCAGGTCGAGCCGCTCGACGAAGCGGCGGAGCTCGTCCTCGGCGCCGGAGATCACCGGGCCGCCGCCGCACACCACCATCGGCGCCTTTGCGGCCAGGATCAGTTCGACCGCCACCGCGACGGAAGCCGGGTCGGGGGCCGACGGCCAGGCCGGGAAGCTCTTGTGAGCCTCGTCCGCCCAGACCTCGTCCGTTGGGGTTTCGGCGCGCTGCACGTCGATCGGGAAGGCGAGATGCGCCGCGCCCGGCCGGCCCGTGGTCATCGCCCGGAAGGCGGTGCGCACCATGCGCGGCAGGGTGGCGGCATTGTCGAGCACGCCGTTCCACTTGGTCAGCGGCTTGAACAGCGCTTTCTGGTCGAGCTCGGTCAGCGGGTAGCGCCCCGACGAGGTGGTCGAGACATCGGAATTGATCGCGAGGATCGGCACCGACGACTCGTTCGCCTCCACCAGCCCCGGCGCGATATAGGTCGCACCGCCGCCGCTCGGCCCCTCGCAGACCCCGACCTTGTTCGTTACGCGTGCGTAACCATCGGCCATGTAGGCGGCACAGCGCTCGTCGCGGGTCAGGATATGGTCGATGCCGTGATCGAGACGGAACAGCGCGTCATAGAACGGCAATGAGGTGTCGCCGCACAGCCCGAAGATGTGCTTCACGTCATAGGCCTGGAGCATCCGCGCCATGGCTTCGGCGCCGGAGAGGCGGTTGGGGAGGGAATCGGGCATGGGGATCCTTGCGTGACGATCAAACTGTGCACTATGCTGTATACAATACTACGCAGCCTTGCTAGATTGCGTCAAGAGGTCGGGTAAACGAGTTGCCTGAACCTTGATATTCGTCATCCCGGATGGCGCGAAGCGGCAGTCCGGGATTCCCGGCATCCGCGGCACACGCCGGAGATCCCGGGTTCCGCCTCCGGCGGCCCCAGGATGACGGTATTGGGGAGGTGGTCACCGTTGCGCCAACCAACGTCATCCTGACGAAAGTCAGGACCCATGCCTGAGCGGCAGACATTTTTGATAGCCCATCAGTTGCAATGCGCTTGAACGGGGCGGACGCTCAGGCATGGATCCCAAATCGAGTTTGGGATGACGTAGAGAAGAATGTTGGAGTTTCAGGCAGGAAACATGAACGTGAGCAGTGTCGACAGGGTCTACGAGACGGTCAAGGACATGACGGTCGGATTCCGCATTCATCCCGGCTCGCGGATCAACGAGGTGACGCTGGCGAAATCGCTCGGCGCCAGCCGCACGCCGCTGCGCGAGGCGCTGAACCGGCTGGTCGCGGAGAACCTGCTGTCGTTCGAGAAGGGACGCGGTTTCTTCTGCCGGGCGCTGGATGCACGGGAGATCGCCGATCTCTACGAGCTGCGCCATGTCATCGAGGAGGCGGCCGTCCGCCGCGTCGCCCGGCTGCAGCCGGAAACGGAGCTCAGAGCCCTGCTCGGCTTTCTCGACGAGACCGGCCCCGACGGCGGCGACCGCGAGGTCGAGGCGCTGACACGGCTCGACGAGCACTTCCACGAGACCCTCGTCGGGCTGTCCGGCAATGCCGAGATGACCCGCACGCTCCGGGGACTGAACGAGCGCATCCGCTTCATCCGCTGGATCGACATGGGCAACCGCCGGCGCGAGACGCAGGGTGAGCACCGGGCGCTGGTCGAGGCGCTGCTGGACGGCGACGAGACCCTCGCTGTCGCCCGGCTCGGCGCGCATATCGGCAAGCGCCGCGAACAGATCATGGACAGCGTGCGCGAAAGCCTCGCACGAATTTACCTGCAACCCGGCGTGGCGGCGAACCGCGCCTGATATCCCGGAGACGAAGAGACATGAAGGCTCAAGGCGGCAAGACCATCTACGGCGCGGTGGTCGGGATCCTGATGCTTGAAACCCGCTTTCCCCGCATCGTCGGCGACATGGGCAACGCGGCGACCTGGCCGTTCCCGGTATTCTACCGCACGGTGAAGGGTGCGACCCCCGACCTCGTGGTGCGCAAGGGCGCCGCCGGTCTCAAGGACGCCTTCATCGAAACCGCCCGGTCGCTGGTCGATGAGGGGGTCGACGGCATCACCACCACCTGCGGCTTCCTGTCGCTGTTCCAGGAGGACCTCGCCGCCGCGGTCGGCGTGCCGGTCGCCGCCTCCTCGCTGTCGCAGGTCCCGCTGGTGCAGCGTTTCCTGCCGCCGGGCAAGAAGGTCGGCATCATCACCGTCTCGAAGAAGAGCCTGACGCCGGATCACCTGATCAAGGCCGGTGCGCCGGTGGACCTGCCGGTGGTTGGCACCGAGAACGGCCGCGAGTTCACCCGTGCCATTCTCGATGACGAACCCGAGATGGATGTGGATCTCTGCCGTCTCGATCTGCGCGATGCGGGCCGGGAACTGATGGCGATGGACCCGGATATCGGCGCCATCGTGCTGGAATGCACCAACATGGCGCCCTACGCGGCGGACCTCCGCGCCGACCTCGGGGTGCCGGTCTACTCGATCTGGACGCTGGTCAGCTGGTTCCAGGCCGGATTGCTGCCGCCGCGCTTCTCGGGGGCCATGCACGACCCGCGCATTTCCCGCTGATCAGCCCCGGTCGAGGGCGGTCTCCAGCGCCGACCGGGCCGCCTCGAGCGGAATCGCTTGCATCTCGGCGGCGCCGAATTCCTGGGCGCGGATAATGGTGAGTTTCCGCGTCATGGGCGGAAACTTCTCGGGGTTGGTGGGGCCGAACAGCGAGACCAGCGGCGTGCCGGCGGCGGCGACCATGTGGCCGATGCCGGAATCGTTGGCCAGCGTCGCGGCCAGACGCTCGGCGAGCGCGATGGTCAGCAGCGGATCGCCCCTGAGATCTTTCGGTATCGCCGGGTCCTGCAGCGGGTAGAGCGCGTCCGGTGCCGCCTCCCTGGTTTCCGCCACCCAGTCCGCTTCCTGCGGGCCGAGGATGAAGACGGCCTTCCTGCCTTTCGCTGCCTGCTCGCCCGCCAGCGCGATGAAGCGGTCCAGCGGCCAGCATTTCGGCCGCCCGCCGGCGCCGGGCGCGAAGCCGACCAGCGGCGTACCGTCCGGCAGCAGCGAGCGTGCCTTCTCCCGGACCCGGTCCGGCAGGTTGAGGTCGAGCTGCTCCGGCGGTTCGAAGCGCCGCCCGCTGGCGAAGGCGAGCAGGTCCATCAGTTGGTGCAGCATCGGCTTCGGGAACCGGTATCCCTTCGGCGGCTTCGCGGTGGAAAACAGGAAGCGCGCCGAGGGCGAGATGAAATGCCGGTGCGGAATGCGCTTCAGCACCAGGGTGGGCAGCAGCACGCGCTGGGTGTCGATGATCATGTCGAAGCGCCGGCCGCCGAGCGGGCGGCGCAGCAGTTCCGCAGGCGAGAGACCGATGCCGGCGCGCTCGATCACCTCGTCGATCAACCCCTCGGCCAATGGCCGGAAGACACTGGCGAACAGGCTGGTGTCCTTGCCGGCGACCCAGGTGACATGTGCATCTGGAAAGGCGTCGCGCAGGCCGCGCACGAAGGCGAGTTTGAGCAGGCTGTCGCCCAGCCGGTCGAGGCCGACATAGACAAGAATCGTTTTCGGGGTCGGATCGGGATATGCTGGCAGCGCGTTCATCGGGCCATCAATAGGTCGCCCGGGAAGGCCGAGACAATCCCTATTGCAATACCGCAATGCAATAAATATTGTGCGCCGCACAATAGACCAGCCCCGCGGCAAGAGGATGTCCATGCTTCTGAAATCCATTCCGATCGGTGAGAATCCGCCCTATGACGTCAACGTCATCATCGAGATCCCGATCGGCGGCAACCCGGTGAAGTACGAGATCGACAAGGAATCGGGCGCGATGTTCGTCGACCGGTTCCTGCATACCGCGATGTTCTACCCGGCGAATTACGGCTTCATCCCGCACACGCTCTCGGAAGACGGCGATCCCGTGGACGGCCTCGTGCTCGGCCCGCTGCCGGTGGTCCCGGGCGCGGTGCTGCGGTCGCGCCCGATCGGCGTACTGTTCATGGAAGACGAGGCCGGTCCGGACGAGAAGGTGCTGCTGGTGCCGCATGACAAGCTGCATCCCTACCATGCCGACGTCACCTCCTACCGGCAGGTGCGTTCGACCCAGCTTGACCAGATCGCCCACTTCTTCGAGCACTACAAGGATCTCGAACGCAACAAGTGGGTGAAGATCAAGCGCTGGGGCGAGGCCGAGGAAGCCCAGGAAGTGATCCGCAAGGCGATCGCCAGGGCGACCGACGCGGAAGCCGCTAAAGCCTGAGCAGGTAGAGCGCCGCCGTCGCCGCGAACGGTGCGAGAAGGGTGGTGGTGAACACCGTCATGGCAGCGACATTGCGGCCGTTCTCGTGCTGGGCGCAGACGATCACCAGCACCACACCGACCGGCCCGCAGGCATTCACCGTCAGGAAGGCCGTGGTCTCCGCATCGAAGCCGAGCGCGAGACAGGCCGCCCAGGTCAGCAGCGGCGCCAGAAGCAGTTTCATCGCGGTGACCGGGATCGCGATGCGGCGCGCCTCCTTGCGGTCGGCGACCGCGAGGCTCGCGCCGAGCAGCAGCAGGGCCACCGGCGCGAAGGCGCCCGCGATCATCTTCAGCGGCACCTCGAGCGGCACCGGCAGCTGGTAGCCGGTGGCGTTGAGCACCAGCCCGATGGCGATCGCCGGCAGCAGGGGGCTCGACATCGAGGATTTCAGCGAGGCCCACCAATTGCCGGAACCCGCGGTGATCGCCAGCACCCCGAAGGACATGATGAGGATCGTGTGCAGCGTCATGATGACCGCCTGCGGCGCGATCCAGGCCGGCCCGAAGGCAAGCTCGATCAGCGGGATGCCGTAATTGCCGGTATTGGGGAAAGCGACGGCGATGGCGATCACCGCGAGGTGCCGCTTCTCGGCGCTCATCCCGCGGGCGGCGACCCAGCCGATGGCGAACAGCACGAAGAACTGCGCGATGGTGAACCAGGTGATGTCGCCGAGCGAGGAGAGCGGCGCATCGGTGGTCGCGAGGTGGAAGATGATGAAGCAGGGCAGGTTGACGTTCATGTGCAGCCGCCCGAGGCTCGGCAGGTCGAGCTTCAGCCAGGCCTGCGCCGCCCAGCCGAGCGCGATCATCACCATGATCGGCCCGGACACCCCGTAGACGATATCGAAGAGAAGGTTCAAGAAAGGAATGCTTCGGCAGACAAGAGGGGGTCAAGATTGCACCCTGCCCGGTGCAAGGTCGAGGCGTTTCTCCGGCGGCAGGGCTCCGGCCCGGCTACCCTCGCGGCTTGCCAAGACGGGAAGGAACCGTCAGGTTTTCGCCATCGAGTCATTCTGACAGACAACAGCATTGCGGGATCGCACCCATGCGCATCAAGTTCCTTGCCTGCCTACTTGCCATCCTGACCCTGCCGGTGACGGCTTTCGCCGAAGATCCGGTTGGTACCGTCGCCCGGCTCGAGGGCGATGCGACCGCGGCCCGCAACGGGCTGATCCGCACCCTCGACCCCGGCAGCGAGATCTTCCTGTCGGAAATCATCTCGACCGGGTCTGAAACCCGCCTCGAGATCGTGCTCGCCGACGAAACCTCGATCATTCTCTCCGACCGGACCATTGCCTCGGTCTCGGATTTCACCTTCCAGCCTGAGGAGAACAGGGGCAATGCGGCGATCCGGCTGCTGAGCGGCGCTTTCCGGGCGGTGATCGGCAAGATCGGCCAGCTCGCGGACAAGGAAATGGTGTTCCAGACCCCGGTCGCCACCATCGGCATCCGCGGCACCGATTTCTTTGGCGGTCTTGAGGGTCGCAAGCTCGGCGTCGCCCTGCTCGACGACAGTGCGCTCAACGTGGAGAACGATGCCGGCGGCGTCGATCTCGCCGGGCAGTTCCAGGGCACCGATGTGGAACCGGGCATGGCGCCGGAGGAACCGCATGAATGGCCGGAATGGCGGATTCGCCAGTCGATCGAAAAGGTCACCTTCTTCGACCGGTCGCTGATGGACTTCGATCCCTTCCAGAACCGCACCCGCCGCCCGGACTGATCCGCGCCTGATCCGGGGCCGACCTGCCGGCCCGGCCGCCTAGAACAGGTGGCCGGATTTCCGGGCCTTGGTTTTGAGATAGGCCTCGTTGTGGGTGTTCGACGCGAAGACATGCGGTACCCGCTCGGCGATGGTGACGCCGGCGCCGGACAGCGCCTCGACCTTCAGCGGGTTGTTGGTCATCAGCCGTACGCTGCGCACCCCGAGCGCGCGCAGCATCTCGGTCGCCGGGCGGTAGATCCGCTCGTCGGGGTCGAAACCGAGCAGCTCGTTCGCTTCCACGGTGTCGGCGCCGCGATCCTGCAAATCGTAGGCCCGCAACTTGTTGACCAGCCCGATGCCGCGCCCCTCCTGCGCCAGGTAGAGCAGGATGCCCGCCCCTTCCGCCGAGATCGCCTCGATGGCGCCGCGCAGCTGTTCGCCGCAATCGCAGCGCAGGCTGCCGAGGAGGTCGCCGGTGAAACATTCGGAATGCAGCCGGATCAGCACCGGGCGATCGAGCCGGGGTTCTCCGATGACGATGGCGAGATGTTCCTTGCCGCCGTCCGCCGGGCGGAAGGCGACGATGCGGGTGCTCTCCGAATCTGCGAGCGGCACCGAGGCATCGCCCACAACCTGCAGTTCGCCGCCGCCGGAGGCGCGGAAGTCATGGACGTCGCGGGCGCGAACCCGGTAGATGTCGCGGTCCTTCGCCACGCCCTCCAGCATGGCGGGATGACCCGGCGCCAGCAGGGCCGCCGGCAGCAGGCGCGCCGCGCGCGCCAGTTCAACCGCGCCAGACCAGTAGCTGCCCTCGGCCCCAGGGGAGGCCTGGGCCGGCGCCTCCATGGCGCTCGGGAGCGAGGCCGCCGGGTCGGCCAGCGCGCGGATGGCGCCGGCGGAGAAGCCGCGCGGCAGCGACAGCGCGATCGAGCCTTCCTCGGCCTGCGACAGGCCGAGCACGCGGGCGCGCCGCGCGGTCAGCGCCAGCAGCAGCGTGCCGCCGGTGGCGTGGCCCAGGCTCTCGACGCTTTCGTCCGTGGCATATTCCGCGGCCTGCACCAGCGCCGCGCTGCCGTCGCCGCCGGTGACCAGCACCACGGCGCCCCGGCGCAGTTCGGAAATCGCGCGGTTCACGGCAGTGAACGGGTTTGCGAGCGGCCAGGCTCCCTGCATGTCCTGTCGATGTCCTTGGCTGGTTGCAGGGCAGATATGTGCGGTTCACGTCCGATGCACAAGCGTGTTATCGGGTGGAGCAGGCTTGCGCTCCGAGGGGCCTGCCGCTAGATCAGGAAAGCAGCGTCAAGCCCCGAAGGGGAGATTCCATGGGTCCGCAGGGTCAGGTTACCGGCAAACGCATCCTCGTCGTCGACGACGATCCGGCTTTGACCGAATCGCTCGCCGAGCAGTTGCGCCTGCACGAGGATTTCGTCGTCGACCTCTGCGCCACCGGCGCGGAAGCCATGGAACAGGCGAAAGCCGACTACCACGACATCATCCTGCTCGATGTCGGCCTGCCCGACATGGACGGCCGCGATGTCTGCAAGCTGATGCGCAAGGCCGGCATCAAGTCGCCGATCATCATGCTGACCGGCGCCGACACCGACGCCGACACCATCCTCGGCCTCGACGCCGGCGCCAACGACTACATCACCAAGCCGTTCCGCATGGGCGTGCTGCTGGCCAGGCTGCGCGCCCATATCCGCCAGCACG
Source organism: Rhodospirillales bacterium (assembly GCA_040222645.1). Taxonomy (GTDB): domain Bacteria; phylum Pseudomonadota; class Alphaproteobacteria; order Rhodospirillales; family HT1-32; genus HT1-32. Next base: position 3,357 of record JAVKCR010000477.1, on the reverse strand, counting down.
AACAGAGCGAGGACGCGGTCTTCCAGATCGGCCCCTATGCCTTCCAGCCGGCCCAGAAGCTGCTGCTCGACGGCGAGACCAACAAGAAGGTGCGGCTGACCGAGAAGGAAGCCTCGATCCTGAAATACCTGTTCCGCGCCGGCGACAAGGTGATCGGCCGCGACGTGCTCCTGAACGAGGTCTGGGGCTACAACGCCGGCGTGACCACCCACACGCTGGAAACCCACGTCTACCGGCTGCGCCAGAAGATCGAACGCGACCCGTCGAACGCCCGCATCCTGGTGACCGAACCCGGCGGCTACAAGCTGGTGCCGTGAGGGGCGGGATGCCGCCCCCATCATCATTGTGGTTAACCCCAGCTTAAATTTTCTGCCTCATATGTGATGCTGCGCACATCCGGATGGTTACGGGAGGGTTAATCTCGGATCATCAGAAATGAGGAGGCGACGATGTTTCCGAGCCGTGAAGAAATCGCGATCACCCTGGACAACATGCTCACCGGAGCCATGAATTTGACTCTCGTGGCCGTCGGCGGCTATGTCTTTCTCGCCATGCTCGGCGCGATCTGAGACTGAAGACCGGAGAACCCGATGGACGCCCAGGCCGTCAACGCCCTCGCCGCGACCGGCTATACCAAGGCCAGTATCCGCGGCATGAAGGCCCTGAAACTCCAGAAGGAGCAGGAAGCCGCCATTGCCGGTCTCGTCACCGAGGCCGCCCAGCGCGGTGAAGCGGTGGCCGAAGCCCGCGTCGCGCAGGCCCGGTCCGACGGCGTCCGCGGCAGCAACCTCGACATCACCGTCTGACATCGCGCGTTCCGCCGGGCCAATCGCCCGGCTTGCTTGTCAGCCTCCGTGTTGCGCGTCACATTGGGCGCATGGCAAAAACCCTCACAGGACCCGTTATCCGCAAGATCCCGGACGGCGACAACCGTCACCGGCTGGTCTGCGAGGATTGCGGCTTCATCAATTACGACAATCCGAAGATCGTCTCCGGCGCCCTGCCCGTGGCGCCCGACGGGCGCATCCTGATCTGCAAGCGCGCCATCGAACCGCGTCTCGGCTACTGGACCCTGCCGGCCGGCTTCCTCGAGAACGAGGAGACGGTGCAGGAGGGGGCGGCCCGCGAAGCTTGGGAAGAGGCCCTTGCCGAGATCGAGATCGGCCAGATGCTCGGCCTGTTCAACATTCCCCGCATCAGCCAGGTGCAGATCCTGTTCCTGGCCCGGCTGCTGAACCCGGATGCCATCGGCCCGGGCCCGGAATCCCTGGAGGTGCGGCTGGTCGAATGGCACGAGATTCCCTGGGACGAGATCGCGTTTCCGAGCGTGCGCTGGACGCTGGAATATTACGACAAGATCCGCGGCCAGGAGCATTTTCCGCCGGCCACCAATCCGAAGGGCGAGGGCACCAGCCGCCAGCAGGGCGGCTGAGGGTTGCGCCCAAGCGTTGCACATGGCGAATTGGCCCCATGTCAATTCCGCATATGGTGCTTTGCCGTGATGCCGGGCTAAGGTAGGCCCAACTGGCCCATCCCCTGCAACCGGACCGCCGTCATGTCGGAGCTTCCCCCCGCTTCGCGCCCGCTCTGGCGCAATCCCGCCTTCATCATCGCCTGCGGCTGCACCATCGCCATCCTGAGCTTCGGGGTCCGGGCGAGCTACGGCCTGTTCAATGCGCCGCTGACCGATGCCCGCGGCTGGGGCCGCGAGGTCTTCGCGCTGGCGCTGGCCATCCAGAACCTGCTCTGGGGTCTCGGCCAGCCGATCGCCGGCGCGCTCGCCGACCGTTTCGGCCCGATGAAGGTGCTGGCCGGCGGCGGCCTGCTCTATGCGGCCGGCGTCATTCTCACCGCGTCCTCGATGACGCCGCTCGAACTGCAGCTCACCGCGGGCGTGCTGGTGGGCTTCGGCCTTGCGGGGGCCTCCTTCACCATCGTCATCGCGTCCTTCACCCGGCTGGTGCCGGAGGAGAAGCGCTCATTGGCGCTCGGCGCCGGCACCGCGGCCGGGTCGCTCGGTCAGTTCATCTTCGCGCCGCTCGGCCACGCCTTCATCGAAGGCTACGGCTGGGAGAGCGCCATCGTGATGGTCGGCTGCTTCATGCTGCTGGTGCCGTTCCTCGCCACCGCGCTGTCGGGCGACAAGGGCATGGCGGAATCGAAGGAACCGGAGATGTCCTTCGGCGACGCGCTGCGCCAGGCCTTCGGCTACCATTCCTATCTCTGGCTGATTTCCGGCTTCTTCGTCTGCGGCTTCCAGGTCGCCTTCATCACCGTGCATCTGCCGGCCTACCTGAACGACAACCATGCGTCGGCCTATCTCGGGGCCTGGTCGATCGCGCTGGTCGGGCTGTTCAACATCATCGGCTCGCTGACCGCGGGCGCGCTCGGCGGCAAGTATTCCAAGCGCTGGCTGTTGTCGGGCATCTATCTCGCGCGCTCGATCGTCATCACGATTTTCGTGCTGGCGCCGAAAACCGACGTGGTGGTTCTGACCTTCGCCGCCGCCATGGGGCTGCTCTGGCTGTCGACCGTGCCGCTGACCTCCGGGCTCGTCGCGGTGATGTTCGGCACCCGCTACTTGGCGACCCTGTTCGGCTTCGTGTTCTTCTCGCACCAGATCGGCTCCTTCCTCGGGGTCTGGCTCGGCGGGCGGCTGTTCGACCAGACCGGTTCCTACGACGTGGTCTGGTGGCTGAGCGTCGCACTCGGCATCTTCGCCATGGTCGTGCATCTGCCGATCCGCGAGAAGCGCGCTCCCGATCTGGTGCCTGCCGCGGCGAACTGACCGCTCCCGCACCGGCGCGGGTTGCAGCCGCCGCGCCGGCGTGGTGAATTCCCGGCGGTTCAACCGGGAGTTTCCGTATATGGCCGGCGAGGCCCCTGTCCTGTCGCTCCGCGGCGTCGAGGTGACGTTTGGCGGCAATCCGGTGTTCGGCCCGCTCGACATGCATCTGGCGGCGACGGCGCGATCCTGCCTGATCGGCCGCAACGGCGCCGGCAAATCGACCCTGATGAAAGTGATCGCGGGCCTGCGCCAGGCGGATGGCGGGGAATGTTTCACGCTGCCCGGCCTGCGCGTCGCCTACCTGCCGCAGGAGCCGGATTTCTACGGCTGCAAGACCGTCGGCGAATATGTCGCGGGAGGGCTGGCCGACCCGGCCTCGACCTGGCTGGCGGACAGCGAGCTGGATGCCGCCAGGCTCGATCCCGGCCTCGACCCCGCGACGCTTTCCGGCGGTGAATCGCGGCGCGCGGCGCTGGCGAGGTTGTTCGCGGGAGAGCCCGATTTCCTGCTGCTCGACGAGCCGACCAACCATCTCGACATTCCCGCCATCGAGGCGCTGGAAGAGCGGC
>JAVKCR010000476.1:0-5413 GCA_040222645.1 Rhodospirillales bacterium | reverse complement strand
AGCGCGAGGTTCTGGGCATTCGCCTCGCGACCCTCCTTCGAGGTCCAGCCCATGTAGTAGGTCGCGGCCTGGCCGTGGCCGAGAAAAAGCGCGCCGGAGAGCGGCGTGCTGCCGCGCGACACGGTGACCGCGAGCAGATCGCGCTTGCGCCTCACCATGGCCAGGAAAGCTGCCGCCGTGGCGCCTGAAGGACCGACGAAGCGGCGGCGGCGGCGTACCTTGTCGTGAGCACCGGCAATGCGGGCTACCGCATCGCCGCCGCGTGCCGGACGGACACGCATCCCGGCCTTCTCGGCACCGGCGAGCGCATTACGCCACTTGCCGTCCAGGCCTCTGCGCAGGACTTCCTCCGACAAGGTGAGGTCGACCAGCCGCGTCGAGTAGCCGGTGACGACCTGCCGCACCCCGGCTTCCCGCAGCATGGCATGAGCCTCCGGCGACTCTTCGATCTCGGGGAGCCAGCGCGACAGGTGCAATATGCCCCGCGGCCAGGTGCGGGCTACCAGCGCCAGCGAGCCGGCGCGCTCTGCAGATGTTGCTTCCGGCAGGAACAGCGGGCCGCGAAGAATTTCGGAGACCCTGACCAGGCCGAACAGGCGATGGCCGAAGACCTGCACCAGCCCGACAGGTCCTTCTTCGTTCGAGATCAGGCCGCGATGGACGTTCCTGCCCGCAGCCGTCCTCACCGCCTCGCCATAGGTCCAGCTCTGTTCCAGTGTGCTGTCCGGGATCGCATCGAACAGCCGCTCCCAGGCGGCCTGCTGGAGACCATCGAGTTCAATACGGAGGCTCGTCATAAGCCGATGGCGATGGCATGCTGCACGGCATGTTCCGACGGAAGAAAATCACCGTGATGGGCGTGCATGCGCCGGGTCCCCGGTTCACGCGCTGGGCGCTGGCCTATTTCATTCTGCATGTGGCGATACCCGTCATGGCCATTGCCCTGCTGCTCGACATCCTGACCTGGCGCATCGCGATGGCGACAGGGGGAACCTGTTACGCCTTCGTCTGCTTCTGGCTCTGACGCCGGTTCAGCGCAGCCCGTCCTCGCCGACGATGTCCTCCTTGTGCAGACCGCCGACACGGGGATGCGGACGCCCGCCGGTGGTCATCGCCAGCCAGAAGATAATCTCGTCCGGCTTCGGCCCGTCGGGCACGCCGGCTTCTATCGCATCGAAATGCGAGCGCACATAGCAGGCATCCTTGTGATGCAGCGGGATATCGATCCGTACGCCGGCGGCGCCCATCTTCACCGCCGAGGGCACGAGCGACTTGGCGCTGCCCAGCAATTCGCGCATGCCGTAACCGCCCGGGACATGCCAGAGCGCGCAATGCTCCAGCTCGCCGCCGACGCCGACAACCGCCGCCTTGCCATAGCTTTCGATATCGTCGGGATTGCCCCCGAGGGCCGAAATCAAACGTTCCGACAATTCAAGTCCGAGCGGGTTGAGAGCTTCCATCATCGGGGTGATGTCATCGACATACTCGCCGGCATAGGGGTTGGCGAGAACCGCGCCGATCGCGCCCTTCAGGATCGGTTCGTCGAGTTCCGGGCCGCCGTCATGGGTGATTTCCTCGACCGTGAGCACGATCTTGCGGACATTGATCAATTCACTTTGCGACATCGGGGCTCCTTCACGAACAATTTACGGCAGGATTCCACAGAGTGTCATGTCCGGCACGCGAATTTCCGTTCGCAGAAGGCAGCGACCATACTACAATTGTACGGATGTTTCGGTGAAGCGTTAAGCGCAACCGCCGGCAACAGCACCGCCATCGTTGATGTGACGGCGTGTCCGGCATCACGGGCCTATCGGGAACGCCCGCGACATGAATCTGATCAGACTTGCCATCAAGCAGCCGACGGCCATGGTCGCCGCGGTGCTCATGATCGTCATTTTCGGAATTGTCGCACTGCGCACCATCCCGATCCAGCTGACGCCCGATGTACGCCAGCCGGTGCTGCAGGTGACCGTCAACTGGCCGGGCGCCGCGCCGGCAGATGTGGAAAACGAAGTCACCTCCCGCCTTGAAGAAGAACTTGGCGGTCTTGAAGGCGTCGTCGACATGGAAAGCCAGTCGCAGCAGGGGCGTTCCCGCGTGACGCTGACCTTCGATGTCGCCCAGGACCTCGACAAGGCTTTCGTGCTGGTCTCCAACCGCCTGACCGGCATTTCCGGGCTGCCGGCGGAAGCCGACCCGCCCTCGATCCGCACCTCCGGTTCCGAAGACAATCCGATTGCCCGCATCGGCATCCAGCTCACGCCGGAAAACGAGGGCATCGATATCGAGACCTATGGCGACTTTATCGAAGACGTCATCATGGAACGGCTGCAGCGCATCCGAGGGGTCTCGCAGGTCTATACCTGGGGCGGCAGCGAGCGCGAATTGCGGATCGTCATCGATCCGGAAGCCATGGCCCGCTTCCGGCTGACGGTTCCCGATGTACTGGCCGCCTTGCGCGGCGCCAATGCCTCGGTTTCCGCCGGTTCGGTCGACGAGGGCAAGCGCCGCTACGTGGTACGTACCGAGTCCGAAACATCGAGCATCGAGCGCGTCCGGCAGGTCGTGCTCCGCACCCTTGAAAACGAGACGCTCGGCGGAATCAGCCGGGTCACCGTCGGCGATATCGGGACCGTCGAATTCGCCATCAAGGAATCCACCAGTCAGCGCCGCTATCTCGGCCGTCAGACGGTTACCATCAACGTCGTCCGCGAACGCGGCGCCAACGTCATCCAGACAATGGAAGACGTCCGCGCCGAAGTCGATTCCATGAACGCGACTGTCGCCAAGCGCGCAGGCCTCGAGATGCGGATGATCTACGACGAGACCGAGTATATCGAGAAGGCCATCAGCCTCGTGACCGGCAATATCTGGCTCGGCGGGGCGCTGGCGGCAATCGTGCTGCTGACCTTCCTCCGGTCGCTCAGAGCGACATTGATCGTCACCATGGCGATCCCGGTATCGGTGATCGGCACCTTCGTTGCCATGTCCGCACTTGGCAGATCGGTCAACGTCATCTCTCTGGCCGGCATCGCCTTTGCCGTCGGCATGGTGGTGGATGCCGCGATCGTGGTGCTGGAGAACATCTTCAGGCACCGCCAGGAAGGCAAATCCGCCATGGACGCGGCCTATATCGGCGCCAAGCAGATATGGGCGGCGGTATTCGCCTCGGCGCTGACAACGGTGGTTGTCTTCGTGCCGATCCTGATGCTGGAGCTGACTGCCGGCCAGCTGTTCCGCGATATCGCGGTGGCGATCTCCGCCTCGGTACTGTTGTCGCTGCTGGTCGCCATCACCGTTATCCCGGCGCTGTCCAGCCGCCTGCTCGCCAACTCGAACAGTATCGACGGGAAAGGCGTCAAACTGCCCGGCATCGACCATTTCGCCCGCGCCTTCGTTGCGGGGCTCGACCGTTTCACGGTCTTTGTTGCGCACCGCAAGGCAGCCGCGATCGGCATCGTCTGCCTGGTGGTCGCCGGCACCGGGGTCTCGACCTGGTTCTTCCTGCCGCAGCTCGACTACCTGCCCGACGGCAACCGGAACTTCGTCATCGGCCGCGTACAGCCGCCGCCGGGCTACAACCTCTCCGCCTCGACGCGGGTGGCGGAGGAAATCGAGAAATCGATGAAGCATCTCTGGGCATCCGAGACCGGCCCCGAATCAGAACCGGGCGGCCCGCCCAAGATCGAGCATTTCTTCGTCGTGTCGTTCCGCGACCAGACCTTCGTCGGTGTCACCGCCGTCGATGGTTCGCGGGTAGCTGAACTCATACCGCTGATGCGCCAGCCGGTGTTCCGCGAACCCGGAAGCCGGGGATTCATAACCCAGGCGTCCCTGTTCGGCCGCGGTATCGGCGGGTCGCGCTCGATCGAACTCGACATATCCGGCGAGAATCTCGAGGAGCTGATCGCCATCGGCCAGCGGGCCGACGAGATGATCGCCGAGATCATGCCGCGAAGCGGCGGCACCCAGGTACGTCCCTTGCCGGGCCTCGAACTCGGGGCGCCGGAAATCCGGGTGATACCGAACCTCACCCGTGTCTCCGAGGCGCGGATGACCGCACGGGACCTCGCCATCACCGTCGATGCGTTCAACGACGGTGTCCGGGTGGCCGAGATTTCCATCGGTGGACGGCGCCTCGATCTTACCCTGCAGGGACCGGTATCCTCCATCCAGCAGACCCAGGGGGTGTCCGACCTGCCCGTCGTCACCCCTGCGGGTGACATCGTGCCGGTCAGTTCGCTTGCCGAGGTGATGTTCACCGCCGGCCCGACGGAAATCCGCCACAAGGACCGGGCGCGCACCATCACGCTCCAGATCCGGCCGGACGACCGGCTGCCGCTGGAAACCGCCGTCAGCATGATCCGTACGGAAGTAATGGAAAAACTGAGGGAAGAAGGCCTGCCGGACGTCATCAAACTCCAGCTGTCCGGTGCCGCCGACGATCTGTCGGCAACCTGGGAGGCACTGCAATTCAGCCTGCTGATCGCCATCGTCATCGTCTACCTGGTGATCGCCATCCTGTTCGAGAGCTTTATCTATCCGCTGATCATCATGCTCTCCGTGCCGCTGGCGACCGCGGGCGGGATCGGTGGCCTTGGAGTACTCAACCTGTTCATCTACCAGCCGCTCGACATGCTGACGATGCTCGGATTCATCATCCTGGTCGGCATCGTGGTGAACAACGCCATCCTGCTCGTCGACAGTTCGCTCTACCTGTTCAGGGAGGAGAAGCTGAGCGCGGCCGAAGCAATCCGGCGAGCGACCCAGCAACGGGTCCGGCCGATCTTCATGTCCTCGCTGACCAGTATCTTCGGCCTGCTGCCACTGGTCTTCATTCCGGGCGCCGGGTCCGAACTCTATCGCGGCCTGGGTTCCGTCGTTCTCGGGGGACTGACGCACTCGGCGGTGCTGACACTCCTGGTCATCCCGCCGCTGATGGGTCTGTTCCTGCGTAATCCGAAGACGGTCGCATCCGGGTCGACGGCCGCCGCCCTGCCCCAGGGAGCGGATGACTGACCTGCGCCAGGTACCACTCCGCACCGCCGCCGGCATGGCGCTGGCGGCGGCCTTCTACTTGTCCCCGGCACCTGCCCCGGCGCAGGACGTCCCTGTCGACCTCGAACTGATCCTTGCCGTCGACGTTTCCGGCTCGATGGATTTCGAGGAACTGCAGGTGCAGCGGCGCGGTTATGTCGAGGCATTGAAGCATCCCGAGGTGATCGAAGCGATCGAGAGCGGCATCTTCGGCCGCATCGCCGTCACCATGGTCGAATGGGCCGGAGACTACTCGCAGCGCGTGGTCATGCCCTGGCGGATGATCGATACCGAGGCCGATGCCATCGCCGCCTCCGATACTGTCGCCGCCCAGCCCGTGGACAACATGCGGGGCACCTCGATCACCGGCCTG
>JAVKCR010000475.1:0-7034 GCA_040222645.1 Rhodospirillales bacterium | reverse complement strand
CCTGGTCGAGCTGGCCGGGATCGACGCGAACCAGCGCGTTCTCCGATTCGCTGCCGATATCGAGCCGGATATGATCGCCGATCAGACGGCGCAGCAGGTTGCTCAGTTCTGAGAGCGATTCCGCGACATCGACGATCTTCGGTTCCATCTTCTGCTTGCGCGAGAAGGCCAGCAGCTGGCGAACAAGGTTCGCGGCCCGGTTGGCGTTCTGCTTGATCTGCATGATGTCTGCGAAGGACGGGTCGCCGGCGCTGTGACGCTGCAGCAGCAAGTCGCAAAAGCCGATCATCGCGGTCAGCAAGTTGTTGAAATCATGCGCCACACCGCCGGCGAGCTGGCCCATGGACTGCATCTTCTGCGCCTGGGCGAACTGCACCTCGAGATTCTTCTGCTCCGTCGCATCCATGACATGCGCGACCATGCCGACGGTGCCGCCGTCCGGATCGAAGCGCGGGCCGATACGGAAGATCGCCGTGCGGTCCTCCTCGCCGATCAGGCGCGCCTCGAACTCTGCCCCGCGCGCGGCGCCCATCAGCATCTTCGACAGCCGGGCATTCAGCTGCTCGCGGTCGTCCGCCGCAACGAAGCTTGCCAGCGGGCGGTCGGAAAGTTTCTCCGGCTCAAGCCGGACCAGGCGTGCGAAGGCGTTGTTGGCGGCCTCGATCTCGCCGGCGGACGTCAGTTCGGCAATGCCGATCGGCGAGCGCCGGAAGAAGGAATCGACCCGGGCTTCGGCCAGCGCCAGCGCCATCGACAGTTCCTCGGTCTCCGAGGATTCCTTGAGGACGAGCACCCGGTAGAGCGGTGCGGCGTTCGCGCCCATGTCGAACCGGTTGACGATCACCGATGCATCGAAGGGGGAATGCTCCTCCATGGCGAAGGAGACCCGTCCGCGCCGCTCGGTCTCCTCCGACCAGCAATCCGCATCGAAAAGACCCTCCGGATCGCGGAACACGAAATGCTGCAGGGTCGCGCGCCCTGCCTGCAGGATCTCGCCATCGCCGAGCCAGCGGTTCATCACCCCGTTCGAGAACAGCATGCGTCCGCCCTCGCCGGCGACGAAGATTCCGGCCGGCAGGCCGTCGAGGAAGTCGACCGCCCGGCGCGCCTCGTCCGCCGTCGCTGCCCGCGCCGCTTCAAGCTCGGTCCTGTCGGCAAAGCGCCAGAGCACGGCGCCGCCCTCGCCCGGCGTCGCCTCGACGGCCACATGCAGCAGGTCGCCATCACGGCTGCGGAGCCGGACCATTGCCGCACCCGTACTGCCGACGGATGCATCGGATCTCAGCCCGGCGATGGTCTTCCGCGTTTCGCCCTCCGCCCCGTCACCCCTGATATGCTCGAGAACGTCTGCGGCAGGAATACCGCCTACCCCGCCGCGAGCGGCCAGCACTTTGCCGCCAGGTGACACCTCGAGGCCCGCATCGCCGCCGAGGTCGGAGACCGTGCGGAGGCGTTCCACGCCGATACGGGTCGCCTCTGCCGCGCGATCGCGCCAGCCAGCCAGCAGCGCTGCCACGAGCCCGGTCGCACCGGCGGCGATGCCGGCCTCGATGCCGGCTACGTAGCCCGCACCGGCAGCACCGGTGGCGGAAATCGCGATGATACCGGCGCACGACCGGTAGGCGGAAAGGGTCACGAGGACAGCTTGCCTTTCAGGCGGAACACATAGCCGATGATTTCGGCAACAGCCTGATAATGTTCCGACGGGATTTCCTGATCAATCTCGACGGTTGCATAAAGCGCACGCGCAAGCGGCGGGTTCTCGATGACGGTGACGTCGTGCTCCTCCGCGACCGAGCGGATACGGAGCGCCAGTTCGTCGACACCCTTGGCGACGCAGAGCGGTGCCTGCATCTGCAGCGACTCGTACTTGAGCGCCACCGCGTAGTGAGTGGGGTTGGTCACGACGACGGTCGCCTGAGGCACCGCCTGCATGATGCGCTGGCGGGCGCGCTCCATCCGGATCGAGCGCAGCCGCCCCTTCACATGCGGATCGCCTTCGGACTGCTTCTGCTCGTCCTTGACCTCCTGCTTGGTCATGCGCAGCGACTTGATGTGTTCATAGCGCTGGTACATGAAGTCGAGCGCGGCGACCACGGCCATCACCGACAGCACGCTGATGATCAGCAGCAGGGCCAGCCAGTGCAGTTCCTCGAGGATCGCCGAGGCAGGCCGGTCGGGCATCGACATCACGGTGTCGACCTGCGGGATCATCACCATGATGCCGATGACGATGACGATCGAGAGCTTCACGATGCCCTTGAGGAACTCGATGATGGAGCGCATCGAGAACATCCGCTTGGCCCCGCCGATCACGCTGATCTTCTCGAGCTTCGGCTTGATCTTCTCCGACGTCAGCAGCGGCCCTTCGGTCATCACCAGGCTGACCCCGATGGACAGGATCAGCACCATGCCCATGGGAATCATCAGGATCAGGCCGATATGGGCCAGGCTGGACATCATCTGGTCCTCAAGCGCGCTCAGCGTCATCTGGATGGTGTGCGGTGCGGCGAGATAGATTTCCAGCGGCGCTGCGACCTGCTTAACGAGAAAGGGGCCGAACACGCCGACGGTCATGGCAAGCGCCAGCAGGGTGAACCAGGTCTTGACCTCGGTCGAATTGACGACCTGGCCCTTGGAACGGGCATCAGACAGCCGTTTACTGGTCGGCTCTTCCGTTTTTTGTGACTGGTCTGTATCGTCAGCCATCTTGCATCGCCCTCATCCCCCGAAAAGCCGGAGGAGGCCCTCCTCGAAATAGGTCAGGAAGGTATACATCATAATCGGCAGGGATATCCCCAAAACCGAAAATCCGAGGAAAATCTGGATCGGCAGGCCGATGAAGAAGACCTGCATCTGCGGCATCAGCCGCGACAGAAGGCCGAGGCCAACATAGAAGATCACGCCGGTTACGATCACCGGCGAGGCGATGCGCATGCCGACCGCGAAGCTTTCCGCCACGTTCAGCGCCATCGCCTCCGAGAAGTCCCCGAACGGGAATATCGCCCCCGGCACCATCACGGCATAGCTGTCGAACACCGCCTGCAGCATCAGGTGATGCATGTCGGTGACGAAGATCAGCACCATGCCGATATTGACCAGGAAGGTGGCGTAGACCGAGGATTGCTGGATCGAGATCGGGTCGAAGACCAGCGCGTTGGCGGCGCCGGCATGGTAGGCGATCACGGTGCCCGCCGTGCTCAGGGAAGACACCAGCACGCGGATGATGCCGCCGAGGAAGGCCCCGATGAAGATCTCGCCCGCAATGAGCTTCAGGAGTTCCGCCGGCTGCGACGGTTCCGGCGGCAGGACCGGCCCGATGACCGGGACCAGGATCAGCGCGATCATTATGACGAGGGAAAGACGGATGCGGGGGGCGACATAGAGATCCCCGAAACCCGGCATCAGCATGATCGCGGTGCCGAATCGGGCGACGATCATGATGAAGGCGAAGATGCTGCCGCTGAGAAAACTGTCGAGCGACATGGGAAACCTCCGCCCGTCAGTTGATGGCGATGATCTTGTCGGCGAGACGAACGGTGAATTCCGAGATCGTCGTCAGCATGTACGGCAGGAAGATGATCAGCGACGCGAAGATCGCGAGGATCTTCGGCACGAAGGTCAGGGTCATTTCCTGGATCTGCGTCAGCGCCTGGAAGAGAGCGATGACAAGGCCGACACCCAGCGAGACAAGCATCACCGGCGCACCGACGGATATCAGGACGATGACCGCCTCACGTGCAATATCGAGTACTTCCGTCTGGTTCAACCGGCGCTCTCTCCCGGTCGGTCAGACCGGCATCTTCAGAACTTCGTTATAGGCTTCGAGGACCTTATCACGAACGGCGACGACTGTCTGGAGGCTAAGTTCGGCGCTGGCCACCGCAGTGACCACCTGCCCGAGATCGGCGGTGCCCTGGACCGCCTGGGCGGACTGCATCTCCGCGTTGCGGTTGGTGGCGATCACGTCGTCCGCAGCGCTTTTAACCATGTCCGCGAAGCCCCGGAACTGCTGGCCGGACTGCTGGGCCCCGCCGATACCGGAATTCTTGAGCGTGTTCTGGTAGGCCGCCAGCGCATTGTTGATGGAGATGGTCATTCAGGAATACTCCGGTTCGCGTTCAGCGCAGGATATCGATGGTCTTGCGCAGCATGGAGCGCGAAGACTTGATGACATTGAGGTTGGCCTCGTAGCTGCGCTGGGCCTCGCGCATGTCGTTGACCTCGATCAGCGAATTGACGTTCGGCACCTGGACATAGCCGTCCGCATCGGCCGCCGGGTGGCCGGGCTTGAAGCTCTTGCTGAACTCACCTTTCTGGACGCCGATCTTGTCGACCTTCACACGGTTGGCGCCAAGCTCCCGGTCATAGATGTTCTTGAAGGTGATCGTCTTGCGCCGGAACGGCTCATCGCCCTTGAAGCGGGGCAGCGAATCGGCGTTGGCGATGTTTTCCGAGGCGACCCGCATGCGCGTGGTCTGCGCCCGCATGCCGGACGCGGAGATGTGGAGTGTCTTGAGGAGATCGTCCATGTCCTGCCTTACCTGCCGCGACCGATCGCGATCTTGAACATGTTGTGATACTTGGCGTAGAGCTGCGACACGAGCTCGTGCTGCATCTCGGTATCGCCGACCTTCATCAGCTGCTCCTCGAGATTGACGCCGTTGCCGTCCGGCGAGGTCTCGTAGCGCTTGCGCTGCATGGAGGTCTCGTAATCGTCGCCGCTCACCCGCGGCCCCTCGATATGGTTGCCGCTGGTCACCGCGACCGGGATGCGCGCCTGCACCTTGCCGAGTTCATTCTGGAAGGTGAAGGCCTTCAGGTCGCTGCCGACATAGCCCGGCGAATCGGAATTGGCGATGTTCTGGGCGAGGACGGCCTGGCGCTGCGTGAGCCAGCTCATCTTCTTCTTCATCATCGACACGAGCGCTACATCGTTTGAGAACATGTCTGCCTGGGTCCTTCAGCCCTGTTCCAGTGATCGCATATTGTTACCGGAGTCGTTAATGAAGGGTGAATCGTTCTCCATTTTTTAACCAAGCGAAGGGATTTCCGCGAAATTTCCCTATCGATTTGTTAACCATTGTCCGACAGTCTGGCCGTTCGAAGGCAGGAATCCGGACCGCCGATGGCGAAACGTGACGACAAGAACGGCGAACAGCCCCCACCCGAGAAGCGGCAGCTTGCCGTTGCCGTGCACCACGAGTCGGGCAGCGACAAGGCGCCGACGGTGGTGGCATCCGGCAAGGGCGCTGTCGCCGAGCAGATCCTGAATCTCGCCTTCGCCAACGGAATCCCGGTGCGCGAGGATGCCGATCTGGCCGAGATCCTCGCCGCGGTGGAGATCGAGGCAGAACTTCCGGTAGAATGCTGGGCAGCGATCGCAGAGGTCCTCGCCTATGTCTACCGGGCGAACGGACAATGGAACGAAATTCTCGCCGCGGCGCGTGAACGCGAGGCGGCCATGGAAGGCGGGATGGCGGAATGCTGAACCAGACCATGCAGAATACCATCGACCGGGCCGAGGCGGCGCTCGCCGACGCGCGGGACGGCCGGCAGGTCGACATGTCCGGTTTCGACCGGGATGTGGAGGATATCTGCCGGATGGCAAAGACCGCCGACATGGCCGACCGGGTCACCGCGGCGCTCGGCCTGCGCCGGCTCGACGAGATTCTCGGCGAACTCGAATATGCGCTCCGCATCTCCGCCGGCGAGAGCCGGTTTACAGCGGGTCGCTGACCGCGCAAAGTCCGGCCATGGAAGTCGGCACCTACTTTCGTTTCCTTCTCGCCCTGATCTTCGTCCTCGGGCTGATCGGACTATTGGCATGGACTGCGAGACGCTATGGCCTCGGCGCCATGACCTCGAGCCGGCGCGCCTCTGGCAAGCGCCTCTCGATATCCGAGGTCATGCAGGTCGACGGCAGGCGCCGGCTGGTGCTGTTCCGCCGCGACAACGTGGAGCATCTGGTGCTGCTCGGCATCAATGGTGACGTGGTGATCGAAAGCCCCATCGCGACACCGGATTTCAGCGAGGACGTGCGCAGCGCCATCGCCGCACCGGCGAAACCGGAGCCGAAAGCGTGAGACGCCTGCTGCCCGCCGGGCTCGCAGTGTTTCTGGCATTCATGCTGTTCCAGGCGGCACCAGCCCTCGCCCAGAGCTTCACCTTCGATACCGGCGGCGACCAGGCGGATGCGACGGCGCGGATCATCCAGCTCGTCGCGCTGCTCACCGTCCTCAGCCTGGCCCCGTCGATCCTCATCATGATGACCTCGTTCACGCGGATCGTCGTGGTGCTCTCCTTCCTGCGCCAGGCGCTCGGCACGCAGAGTTCACCGCCGAACACCGTCATCGTCTCGCTGGCGCTGTTCCTCACTGCCTTCGTCATGGCGCCGACGCTGGAGGAGGCCTGGAATTCCGGAATCCAGCCCTATGTCGACGGCCAGATCGGCGAGGAACAGGCGTTCGAACGCACCGTTGCCCCGGTGAAACGCTTCATGCTGACCCATGTGCGCGACCAGGACCTGCGGCTGTTCATGGACATGTCGCGGTCGCAGACGCCGGCGGACTCCGCAGATACACCGCTGCAGGCGCTGATCCCGGCCTTCATGATCAGCGAGCTGAAGCGCGCGTTCGAGATCGCCTTCCTGCTGTTCGCCCACCGCCGCGCCGACATCTGGCCCGTGGACGACCTTGCCGTCGTGATCGGGCTGCAGCGCCTGAAGGGCCTGGAAGACCGTCCGACCCGCAAAGAGATGCTGGCGCATGGCGAGGCATGGCGTCCCTGGCGCAGCGTCGTCGCCCGCCTGTGCTGGCACTATTATTCCTCGGCGCCACCGGCCTGAACGAGATCGAATTCGAGGGTCGGCAGGCGGCGACCGGGTATGGCTTCGGGTGGTGTGCCGCTGCCGACGGTCAACCGCCGCCCGGTATTTGCCCGGAGAAGCTCTGCACCAGCGAGCCGGCGACGAGATACCAGCCGTCGACCAGCGTGAAGAAGATCAGCTTGAACGGCAGCGCGATGATGATCGG
>JAVKCR010000474.1:0-25360 GCA_040222645.1 Rhodospirillales bacterium | reverse complement strand
CGCCGATGCACATCGTCGCCAGCCCGTACTTCCCGCCGGTGCGCTTCAGTTCGTAGAGCAACTTGGTGAAGATGATCGAGCCCGACGCGCCGATCGGGTGGCCAAGCGCGATGGCGCCGCCGTTCGGGTTGGTTTTCGCCGCGTCGAAGCCGAGATCCTTGGCCACCGCGCAGGCCTGGGCGGCGAAAGCCTCGTTGGATTCGATGACGTCGATGTCCTCGATCGAGAGCCCCGCCTTCGCCAGCGCATTGCGGGACGCGTTGACCGGGCCGATACCCATGATCTCGGGCGCGACGCCGGCATGGCCGTAGGCAACGATCCGCGCCATGGCCTTGAGGCCCCGCTTGTCGGCGGCTTCCGCCCCCATCAGCACCACGGCGGACCCGGCGTCGTTGATGCCGGACGCGTTGCCGGCGGTCACCGTGCCGTCCTTCTTGAACACCGCGCGCAGCTTCGACATGTCGCCGATGGTGGCTTCCATGCGGACATGCTCGTCGGTGTCGAAGGCGACCGTGTCGCGCTTCACCTTGACCTCGACGGGGACGATCTGCTCCTTGAAATAGCCGCCGGAGATCGCCTTCGATGCGCGCTTGTGGCTTTCCAGCGCGAATGCGTCCTGCGCCTCCCGCGTGATCTGGTAGCGCTCGGCGAGGTTCTCGGCGGTGATGCCCATATGGCCGTTGCCGAAGGGATCGGAGAGCGCACCGACCATGACGTCGATGAGCTGGGTGTCGCCCATCTTCTGGCCCCAGCGCGCGGCCGGCATGGACATCGGGCTGCGCGACATGCTTTCCGCGCCGCCGCCGACGGCGGTCTCGCAATCGCCCAGCATGATGTGCTGGGCCGCGGTGACGATGGCCTGCAGGCCCGACCCGCAGAGCCGGTTCAGCGTCAGCGCCGGGGTTTCCATCGGGATGCCGGCATTCATGGCGGCCACCCGCGAGAGATACATGTCCTTCGGCTCGGTATGGATGACGTTGCCCATCACCACATGGCCGATATCGCCGCCCTCGAGCCCGGCGCGGCTGACCGCCTCGCGGATCGCGATGGCGCCGAGTTCGGTCGGCGGAATGTCCTTCAGGCTGCCGCCGAAGCCGCCGATGGCGGTGCGTGCGGCGCCGAGGACGACGACGTCCGTTCCGTTGCTCATCCTGGTGGTCTCCTCGTTGGTCAGGCTGCGAAGCCCTTGTTGATGATCTTTTCCTCGCTCATGTCCTTCTGCATCGTGAACACGGAATCGACGGAAGTGTAGTCCATGTAGCCGAGCCGGGCGACCGGCCGGATCTTCAGCACGTCGACGAGGCCGTCCCCGGTGATGCAGTCGTCATCGATATGGATACCGATGACCTCGCCGAACACCACCTTGGTCGGCTCGTCCGGCTTGTGGCCGGGCAGGTCGACGACGGAGATGGTGCGGCATTCCATCTTCACGGGCGACGCCTTCACCATCGGCGCATCGACGATCTTCGCCTGCTCCATCTCGAGACCGGCAAGTTCGAACTCGTCGATCTCCGGCGGCGTGGTCTCGGCGGTCTTGCTCATCTGGTCCTTCAACTCGTAGCTGACCATGTTGGAGACGAAGACGCCGCTCTCGATCGCGTTGGTGACGCTGTCCTTGAGCCGCTGGCCCGGGAAGTAGCCCGACGACGCGAACATCACCACCGGCGGATGGAAGCCGACGCCGTTGAAGAAGGAATAGGGCGCGACATTCGGCGTGCGGTCGGCACCGTAGGTCGAGATCCAGCCGATGGGACGCGGGATGACGATGGATTTGAACGGGTTGTAGGGCAGCCCGTGGTCGTTGTTCTTGGGTTCGTAAAACATTGGAAAGCTCCTCGATTTCGACGATCCTACACGGCCCGTCCGGGCAAAGCCAAGCGTGCCTTGTCCGGACAAATGATGCCGCGTGAGGATCGCTTCAACCCGTGCCCGCCCAGGACCGCCTGTTCCGCATCGTGCAGATCTTGCAGCGCCGCCGTGACCGGCTGACGACGGCGAAGATGCTGGCCGACGAGATGGAAGTCTCGCTGCGCACCATCTACCGCGACATGGCGCGCCTGCAGGCGTCCCGCGTGCCGGTGGAGGGCGAGGCCGGCCTCGGCTACCTGCTGCGCGACGGCTACGACCTGCCGCCGCTGATGTTCACCGAGGACGAGGTGGAGGCCATCGTGCTCGGCGCGCGCACCGTGCAAACCTGGGGCGATCGCGAACTGGCGCGCGCCGCCGAGAACCTGCTCGGCAAGGTGGAGGCGATCCTGCCGGCGCATCTGCGCGACCGGCTGATCGATGCCGCGTTGTTCGCCCCGGATTTCGGCCAGTTGCGGCCGATCATCGTCGACATGACGGACATGCGCCGCGCCGCCAATGAGCACCGCAAGGTGCACCTCCGCTATGCCGATGCGGAAGGCGCCGAGACCCGGCGCACCATCTGGCCGCTGGGACTCGCCTTTCTTGGTTCGGTCTGGCTGGTGGTCGCCTGGTGCGAACTGCGCGAGGATTTCCGCACCTTCCGGGCCGACCGTATGCTGGGCGCCGAATTCCCCGACACCCGCTATCCCCGCCAGCGTGGACGAACGCTGAAGGACTTTCTCCGCATGATCGAACAATATCGATGTGAAAAAAGTCTGGCGGCGGGCGAGCAGAACGCCAAGATTGGCTGAAAGGTCTATATGACCGGACAAACCGGGAGGCAGTCGAGATGCCAATGACGTTAGCCGAGAAAATTCTCGCCCGCGCATCGGGCCGGGAATCGGTACGGCCCGGCGAGATCGTCACCTGCCAGGTGGATCTCGCGATGTGTCACGATTCTAGCGGCCCGCGCCGTTACGGTCCCCGCCTCGCGGAGATCGGCGCGAAGGTCTGGGACCCGTCGAAGGTGGTGGTCGTCAGCGATCATTTCGTGCCCGCGGTCGACCCGGAAAGCGCCCAAATCCTGAAACTCACCCGCGACTGGGTGAAGGATAACGGCATCGAGCATTTCTACGACATGCAGGGCATCTGCCACATCAAGCTGGCGGAAGGCGGGCATCTGAAGCCCGGCATGTTCGTCTGCGGCGGCGATTCGCATTCCACCAACGGCGGCGCCTTCGGATGCTACATGGCGGGCTATGGCGCCACCGAGATGACCGGCGTGATGGCGACCGGGGAGATCTGGGTGAAGGTGCCGGAAACCATCCGTGTCGAGATTTCCGGCGAGTTCGGTCCGGCGATCGCGGCGAAGGACATCATGCTGCATCTCTGCGGCACGCTGGGCATGGACAACCATTTCCGAGTCGTCCAGTACGCCGGCCCGACGGTCGCGGCGATGGGCATGCCGGAACGCATGGTGCTGACCAACATGGCCGCGGAACTCGGCGCGGAGACCGGCATCATCGAAGGTGACGCGACGACGCTGGACTGGTTGCGCGCCGCGGGCGCCGATATCCCGGCGGATGCGCTCCGCTGGCAGGGCGATGCCGACGCGTCGTACCTCGCCAGGCACGATCTCGATATCGGTGTCCTCGCGCCGCAGGTCGCCGCGCCGCATTCCCCGGCCAATGCCGGCGATGTCGGCAGGCATGCCGGGCAGGCTGTCGACCAGTGCTATATCGGCGCCTGCACGGGCGCGAAGATTTCCGATCTCCACATGGTGGCGAAGGTGCTGAAGGGCCGGAAGGTCTCGAAGCAGACCCGGCTGCTCGTCGCGCCCTCGACGGTCGAGACGACGCGGCTCGCCGCGGCCGACGGTACGCTGGAGACCATCACCGAAGCCGGCGCGATCATGCTGCCGTCGGGCTGCGGCGCCTGTGCCGGCCTGGGCGCGGGCATCCTCGCGGCGGGAGAGACCTGCATCTCGTCGACCAACCGCAATTTCCGCGGCCGCATGGGCTCGGCGGACAGCGACGTGTTCCTCGCCTCGCCCTACACGGTGGCCGCCTCGGCCATCGCCGGGGCCATCACCGACCCGCGGGAGTTCGTCCGATGATCGCCAACGCGCGCGCCTGGAAGTTCGGCGACGGGGTGGACACCGACGTGCTCGCCCCTGGCCTTTATTTCAAGCTGCCGGCCGAGGAGGCAGTGAAGCATTGCCTCGAATCGCTGCGCCCTGAATTCGTCGCAGAGGTGGGGAAGGGAGATGTTTTCGTCGCCGGCGACAGCCTCGGCATCGGCTCGTCGCGCGAACAGGCGCCGGCGAACCTCAAGATGCTCGGCATTTCCGCGGTGATCGCGAAATCCTTCGCGCGCATCTTCTACCGCAATGCGCTGAATATCGGCCTGCCGGCGCTGGCCTGCCCGGACTGCGACCGGATATCCGACGGCGACAGGCTGAGCGTCGATCCGATCGCGGGCACGATCCGCAACGAGACGACAGGCGACACCTACGCCTGCGATCCCATCCCGGAACATCTGATGGAAATGATCGGCGATGGTGGGCTGATGCCGCATCTGAAGAAGCGCTTCGCGAAGGAGCGGGCATGAGCAATGACCTGAAACGGCAACTGACGTCGCCGGACCTCGTCATCGCGCCGGGCATCTACGACGCGCTCTCCGCGCTGCTGGCGGAGCGCGCCGGCTTCACCGCGCTCTATTTGTCGGGGGCGGCCATCGCCTACACGAAATTCGGCCGGCCGGATATCGGCCTCGTCGACATGGGAGAGGTGGCTTCGACGCTCGCCAATATCGCGGAGCGGGTCGATGTCCCGGTCATCGTCGACGGCGATACCGGCTTCGGCAATGCGCTCAACGTACAGCGCACCGTACGCCGGTTCGAACGTGCAGGTGCCGCGGCGATCCAGATCGAGGACCAGACCATGCCGAAGCGCTGCGGTCACCTGAAGGGCAAGACGCTGGTGTCGACCGGGGAGATGACCGGCAAGATAAAGGCGGCGCTGGATGCGCGGAACAGTGACGATTTCCTGGTTGTCGCCCGTACCGATGCGGTGGCCGTCGAAGGTCTCGACGCGGCGCTGGACCGCGCCCGCGCCTATGCCGAGGCCGGCGCCGACATGCTGTTCGTCGAGGCGTTGCGGACGGAAGAAGACATGCGGCGTGCCTGCCGTGAACTGGGGCCGCTGGCGCCGATGATGGCGAACATGGTGGAAGGCGGGCAGACCCCCATTCGTGGCCGCGGGGAACTCGCCGATATCGGCTATTCGCTGGCGATCTTCCCGGGCGGTACCGTACGTGCGGCGGCAAAGTTCCTCGCCGGCTATTTCGAAAGCCTGCAGGCGACAGGAACGACGGATGCGTACCGTGACAGGATGTACGAGTTCGATGACCTTCAGAAACTGGTCGGGACCGGGGAAATGCTCGATCTCGGCAGAAAATACGACGGGTGAAGAAAATGGTTTATGATCCGGCAAAGACTTCCTTGCGTTCCTTCCACGCTGCCATTCCGGATTTCCGGAGCGGCAGGTCGACCCCGCGCGATTTTCTCGAGGATTGCATCGCGACATTCACGGCGCGTGAGGATGTACTCAAGGCTTTCGTCTGTTCCGACTGGGAGGCGGCGCGGCACGCGGCCGACGCCGCGACCCGGCGCTATGCCGGGGACAACACGCTGTCGCTGATCGACGGTTTTCCCATCGGCGTGAAGGACATCGTCGAGACGCGGGATTTCCCGACCCAGATGAATTCCCCGATCTACAAGGGTTGGCAGCCGATCCGGGATGCTGCCTGCGTGCGCGCCCTGAAGCAGGCAGGCGCCATTATTCCGGGCAAGACCGTGACGACCGAATTCGCCAGCGGCGAGAGCGGGCCGACGACCAATCCCCACGATCCCGAACGCACACCGGGCGGATCGTCCTCCGGGTCGGCAGCTTCCGTCGGTGCGGGAATGCTGCCGGCGGGTATTGCAACGCAGACCCGCGCCTCGACGATCCGGCCGGCCTCCTATTGCGGGGCATACGGGTTCAAGCCGACCCACCGCGCGCTCAATCTCGGCGGCGTGCACCCGGTCTCCGCGACTCTCGACCATCTCGGAACGATCGGCGCCTCGGTGGAGGATTGCTGGCTGGTCGCCCGCCACATTGCCGAGAATGCCCGGGGCGAGGCAGGGTATGCTCCCCTCGCAGGTCCGCTTGCGCCACCTGACGCGATCCGGCCGTCCCGCATTGCCATCGTCTATTCCTCGGGCTGGACCGAAGTCGACGAAGAGTCGGCGAAGGCGTTCAAGCGTGCCGTGGGATTGCTGGCGGAAGCCGGCGTCACTGTCATCAGCCGGGCCGGAGACGGACAGATTTCCCGTTTCGAGGATGCCATTGCGGATGCCGATCAGCTGTCGCTCGACCTCATGGGTATCGAGATCGACTGGCCGATGGGCGCCTATCGTGACGCCGGCGGTGAACTCGGCCCGACCATCCGCAAATACCTGGATTTTGCCGGGTCGGTGACCGCCCAGGGCTATGCCGACCGGCTGGAACGCCGGCGGGTGATGATCGCCGAGATGGACCGGATCCGGCCGCATGTCGACGCCATCATCTCGCTGTCAGCCTCCGGACCGGCGCCGGTCGGGTTCGGCTATACCGGCAGCCGCAGCATGATCTCGACCTGGACCCTGCTTGGCGCGCCGGCCTGGAGCCTGCCGGTACTGACATCCGGCGGCATGCCGCTCGGACTGCAACTCGTCGGTTTCCGGGGCGACGATGCGCGGCTTGCAGGCATCGCCCGCTGGATGGCAGATACACTGACCGTGACCTGACCAGCCTTGCGTGTGGTTGTTCCTGACGTGCGGCCATTGCGCGTATTGCCCCAATTGCCCATACTGGCCCCCTCCAGACGGCCGGTATCCGGAGAAGGGACATGCGCCGCGAGCTCGAAGACCTATTCGCCCGGCTGGGCGAACTGCTGCAGCAATATAACGAGGCGTCGTCCGTCGCCCTGTTGATCATCGGGTTGCCGATCCTGCTGTTCGGTCTTCGGCTGGTGAATTTCATCGTCGCGGTACCGGGGATGGTGGTCGGCGGCGTACTCGGCTACATGACCTTCGCCGAGATCGGCGCCATCGTCGGGGCGCTCCTGCTCGGGTTCCTGTTCTTCATTCTCTACAGACTCGGGATCTGGGTAGTGGGTGCGCTGGCCGGTTTCGCGCTCTCGCTGGCGCTGGCGCAGCATTTCGGCTGGACAGGCGGCTGGATCTGGCTGCTCTACATCTTTGCGGCGATCCTGGGCGGCGGCATCGCGCTCGCCCTGCACGACCTCTTCACCATCGTCACGACCTCGGCTTCCGGCGCGCTGCTGATCGCCTATGCCCTCACGAATTTTCTCGCCATGTCCCAGGGCGGTACCGGCACGCCCCACGGATTCTCCCGCTGGCTCGGCAACATTGCCCAGGGGCTGTCGCATTACGGCATCGAGGGCGCATTTCGTTACATGGCTTTCGAACTGATCCTCATTGCCGCGCTGTTCGTGTTCGGGATGCTCTTCCAGTTCCATGACCGTTTCTCGCGCCGGGCGCGGGAGGCAGCGGATGCCGAAGACGACGGCAATAAGGCTGTCGAACAGGGTGGAAGCGATGCGAGACCGGCGGAGATTCCCGGCCGGGCGTCCATCGACTGACGCCTGACCGACCACCGCTCCGGCCTGTCAATCGGCGGGCGTGACATCTTCCAGACCCGGGTTGACGTGTTACCGGGCGGTGAGGCCGTCGATGCTCTTGACCGCGCCCTGCATCAGTTTCGCCAGCACGGCGATGTTCAGGTCGATTTCATCGGCATCGCCGGATTTTGCGGCAACTTCGATCCGGGAAGCACATTCCGAAATCCCGGTCATGCCGAGCGATCCGGCCACGCCCTTGAGCGAATGTCCCAACTCCTTCACGGCGTCGAAACTCCCGGCCTCGACGAGTGTTTGGAACTGACCAGCGACATCGGCATACCGGGATGAGAATTTCTGCAGCAGGGGGAGCACCGTGGCTTCCGGCAGGCCCAACCGCGATGTTACGTCCTGGATATCCAGAGCGAATTCCGGGTCTTGCCGGGATTCGGTATCGCCGGACCCATCCACCGTCCCGGCAGCCTCCCGGAAGGCCTTGTCAATGGCGTCGGCCAGTTCCTCCCGGTCGATGGGTTTGGCGATACAATCGGCCATGCCGGCGTCGAAGCAGGATTGCCGGTTTTCCGCCAGCACATCCGCAGTCAGCGCGATGATCGGAATGCCGGCCTTGCCGCCGGGCAATTGCCGGATCTTCCGCGCCGCATCCGGTCCGGACAGTTTCGGCATCCGGATATCCATGAGTATCAGGTCAAAATCTCCGTTCCTGACGGCCTCGACGGCTTCAGCGCCGTTATTGGCCATGGTGCAGGTATGGCCCATCCGTGCCAGCATGGCCTTGATGATGACCTGGTTGATCTCGTTGTCCTCGGCAACGAGGATCGAGAGTTTACGGCCCCCTGCAGAGGGGCGCGATGCCGTAGCAGCTCCATCGATCAATTCGGTTCCCTCGGGTACGGGTTCGAAGGGCAGGGTGAACCAGAAAGCGCTGCCTTTTCCGACGGCGCTCTCGCTCTCGAACTCAATATCGCCGTCTATTCTTACGACATCTCTTGTGTAGATGGAAATTCCGAGAACGGTTTCCTGGACCTCGCAACAGATCGACGCATCGGCCCCGGACGAAAATGTGCAACGCATGCAGGGCGTCCCATGATTGCCGCTTCAGCGACCTGCCGTCAGGTCGCTTCCGGAATCCGGCGCCCGTCCAGGCTGGTGATCAGGCGTCGCCGCGCAGTACAGCGATCACTTCGTCCCGCTTTTCCGACCATCGCGACCAGTCACGGGCATCCATGCTCCACTTGTTCGCATGCTTCGTGCTTGCACCGGCATCGATCAGCCGGCGGCAGATGTCGGGGTGACCGCAGGCAGCCGCATACATCAGCGCGGAATTGCCGAATTCATCGGTCTCGTCCGCCTTGCCGCCGTCGGCGAGCAGGGCTTCCAGCACATCGATCTCGCCCTTTCGGGCGGCGTCGATGACGGCGAAAACGGCTTTCGGTGCCTCAGTCATCGCGTTCACCATCCAGGTTCTTCTCCTGCATGTCGGCCTTGGCCTGGGCCCGCAATTCGTCGCGCTCCCGCAGGTAGTCCTCGGTGGTGCGGGGTTTCGGTACGGTCCCCGCAGCGAACGGGTTGTCGGTATGGGCGAATTGCACGACCACGCGGCAATCGTCGCACATGCGCACACGTTCGATTGCGCCGCCGGCGAACATCGAGTGGCCTTCCAGCTTCGCGGCGATCTTGTCGATCGCGGCGCGGGTGCCGAAGGGCTTGCCGCAGCGCACGCAATGGGCCGGTTCCTCGCGCTTGACCAGGATCGGCGAGCGCGCGCTGGCGTCGAAATTGATCCGGGGCTCCAGCGTGATGACCTGTTCCGGACAGGTGCTCTTGCAGAGGCCGCACTGCACGCAGGCGCTTTCGTTGAAGGAGAGCTGCGGGCGGTCCTCGTCGTCGGAGAGGGCCCCCGTCGGGCAGGCGCCGACGCAGGAGAGGCAGACCGTGCAGCCGTCGGTCGCGACCTTCACGTTGCCGAACGGCGCACCTTTCGGCAGCGG
This sequence comes from Rhodospirillales bacterium, assembly GCA_040222645.1. Classification (GTDB taxonomy): domain Bacteria; phylum Pseudomonadota; class Alphaproteobacteria; order Rhodospirillales; family HT1-32; genus HT1-32. The sequence continues at coordinate 15,836 of JAVKCR010000474.1, read as the reverse complement.
CAGGATCTCGACGGGGTCGGGCGCCACGCTGTGGAGATGCGCCAGCGCCAGGTTGCTCACCGTCCGCTTGCCGCCGACCGGCATGAAGGCGGAGGCCTCCGCGGCATCCTGCGGCGCCAGGCTGTAGAGCGCGGCGGACAAGGCCTCCGGGTCGGTGGTGTCGATCAGGCCGAAGCGGCCGGAGCCAAAGCCGAGACCGGACAGCACGGTCTCCGCGAGGCCGATCTGGGAGCCGATCGCTTCGGTCTCGCCGGCATGTTGAGGGCCGATCAGCACCCGCACGTCCGTCGCCCCCCAGGACGCGGCGGCGAGGAAGAAATCGAGACCGATCTGGGTTGCTTCGTTGACCGCGAAGGGCAGCACGCGCGCCGGCATGCCGCGTGAGAAGCGCGCGGCGAGATCGACGAGATCCTGTCCCGACCGCGTGTCGTGGACGAGGATCGCCGGGGCCTCGCCGCCGGCATTGCCGTAGGCGCGGATCAGCGTGCGCAGGCGGCCGAGCAGGTCGGCGGAATTCGGGTAGTCGTAGGCCGCCGCCCCGGTCGGGCAGACGCTGGAGCAGGAGCCGCAACCCGCACAGATATGCGGATCGATCACGACCTGGTCGCCCGCCGGCGTGATCGCCGAGGTCGGGCAGACGTCGATGCAGCGCGTGCAGCCCTGCCGGGTCGAGCGGGAATGGGCGCAGATATCCCCGTTGTAGCGCACGTAGCGCGGCTTCTCGAACTCTCCCACCATGTCGGCGATCTCGAAGATCGCGGCATAGATTGCAGCCTGGCTGCCGGGGTCGGCGCGGAAATAGCCGTCCCGCTTGTCCGGTGCCGGGAACAGCGGCGCACCGCCGGTGAGGTCGAGGATCAGGTCGCAGGTCGAAGAGACCTCGTCGGATCCCCCGGCGAAAGAGAGTACTTCACGCGAGGAGGGGACCGCGACGGCGTAGTTCCTGACGAAGACCTCGAACTTGCCGAGATGGCCGGCGGCACGGGCGATCTCGCCCTGCATGATCGGCACATCGACATGCGACGGCGGGATCGCGTCGGAACCCGGCTTCAGCAGCACCGTGACGTCGAGCTTGCCGGCCAGCCGGCGGGCGGCCTCGATGGCGGTCGAATCGATGCCGTAGACCAGGGCCATGCCCGATGATTGCATGCTGATGGTGGAGGTCGGCTTCGCATCCTCCGCGCTTTCGGCGAGCAGGGCGGCGATCTTCGGCGTTGCCTTGCCGGCCTCTTCCGACCAGCCGGCGCGTTCGCGGATGTTGACGAAGCGGAGGTCGGCATCGGCGCGGATCTCGTTCGCGGCCTCGGCGAACAGCGGCGCTTCCTGGGTGCAGGCGATGGTAAGCGGCTCGCCGGTGCCGACAGCCTTCATGAAACGGTCGATATGGGTTCTGCAGAGATGGCTCGCGAGAACGAGATCCCCTTCCAGGCCGGCCTTGGCGCAGGCCCGCGTCAGCGCGGCGCCGTCGAGCGGCATGGTGCCTTCGCAGTCGCAGACCAGCACTTCGCGTCCGTCGATCTTCATGGATGGCCGTTCCCTGTTGCCTCTAGCCCGATTGCCCTCGTCCTGAACTTGTTTCAGGATGAGGAGAGGAGGATTTCCCCACTCAAACAACGTCCCCGCTATATATCGTTCCGCAGGGGGGCTTTCGAGGGGTTTCGCGTGAATGTCCCGAGACAGGGCTTTCTCTACCGCATCGTGGAAGGCGTGAAACGCGAGCGTTCTTGCCGAAGCCGGTCCGGCTGCCCACTATCCAGTCATGAACGATTTTCTCCTCCAGCCAGACCCGACGGACGACCGCCTGACGAAACGCGTCACCGGCATCGATCAGGACGGCAAGCCGATCGAGACCTCGGTCACGGTCGAGCGGCCGCTGACCCTGTTCCTGAACGGCCAGGAGATCGTCACCATGATGACGATCTGCGACTATCCCGAATACCTGGCGGTCGGCTATCTGCTGAACCAGAACATGCTGCGGACCGACGACCGGATTACCGGTATCGACCACGACGACGACCTCGAAGTGATCGTCGTGCGAACCGAGCGGGCGACGGATTACGAGGAGAAACTGAAGAAGAAGATCCAGACCTCGGGCTGCGCCCAGGGAACCGTGTTCGGCGACCTGATGGAGCGGTTCGACGAGATCGCGCTGCAGAAGGATGCGGTGCTTCGGACCTCAGACCTCTACAGCCTCGTGAAGAAGATCAACACCGCGCCGAGCCTCTATCTCGAGGCCGGAGCCATTCATGGCTGCGTTCTCTGCGAGGGCGACCGGCCGCTGGTCTACATGGAGGATGTCGGCCGCCACAACGCCGTCGACAAGATCGCCGGCTACATGATGCTCGAGGGGCTCGGACCGGAGAGCAAGGTGTTCTACACCACCGGCCGGCTGACCAGCGAGATGGTCATCAAATGCGTGCAGATGCAGATCCCGATCCTGGTCTCGCGGTCCGGCTTCACCGCCTGGGGCGTGGAGCTTGCCCGCGAGGCCGGCCTGACGCTGATTGGCCGCGCGCGCGGCAGACGCTTCGTGGCACTCTCCGGCGAGGACAGGATCATCTTCGACGATGACGGTTCTTCCGGCGACGAGGAACCCGAGAAACACCGCCGCAAGGGCGCCCGCGCCGATGCCGGTTGAGCCGCAGCGGATCGCCGCCGTTCTGCTCGCCGGCGGGCAGGCGCGGCGCATGGGCGGCGGCGACAAGTCGCTGCGGCCGCTCGCCGGCAAGCCGATCCTCGCGCATATCATCGACGGCATCCGCCCGCAGGTCGGTCCGCTCCTGCTCAATGCGAACGGCGATCCGGATCGTTTCGCGGCCTTCGGCCTGCCGGTGGCCGCGGACGTGGTGGAGGGGTTCGCCGGTCCGCTGGCCGGCATCCTCACCGGTCTCGAATGGGTTGTGGCATATGCGCCGGATTGCAGCCTCGTGGTCAGCCTGCCGACAGATGCGCCCTTTGCCCCGGCCGATATCGTCGCGCGGCTGGAGATGGCAATCGAGGATGAGGGGGCGGATATCGGCTGCGCCCGCTCCGGCGGTCGTACGCATCCGGTGGTCGGGCTCTGGCCGGTCGCGCTGGCCGGTGCGTTGCGCGAGGCGCTGGTCGACCGCGATATCCGCAAGATCGACCGCTGGACCGCCGAATACCGGGTCGCCTACGCCGACTGGCCGGCGGAGCCGGTTGATCCGTTCTTCAACGTCAACCGGCCGGAAGACCTCGCCGCCGCCGAGGACCTTCTCGCCGGCGGTTGAGATGCCTCAGGATGCCGGCTTGACCAGCATGTCCTCCATGCGTTTCGTCAGGTCGTCGTAGCGCCATTTCGGAACCAGGTAGCGCCAGTCCCCACGCTTGAGCCCGACCGTCTCATCGGCGTCGCGCCCTGCCTTGTGCAGGCTCTCGACGGCGACGAAATAACGCTCCCCGTCGGCCTGGATACGCAGGAAGATGGTCTCGCCGGTGAATGTCTCGGCCACCATCAGCACCGCCTTGTCATCGTCGATCGGGGCAGCCGAGGCGGGCAGGATGTTCTCCAGCGTCATGTCCTGCAGCGCTTTCGCGAAGCTGGCGGTGGTCGTGGGGGTGCGGAACTCGCGGTCCGCCGGCTTGTCGACAAGCACGAACCGCTTGGTCGGCATGTCGCGTTCGACGATGACTTCCTCGCCGTCAGGATGCGAGACGGTGACCCGGCGGATATCCTCCTCGCGGACGACAGGCACGATCTTGGCGTTCACCACGTCGCGGACGCGCGCGCCGGCGGCCAGGTCGCCGACGACGAGCCAGGCGCGATCCTCGTCCATCGCGCGGACGTAACGGCCGGTCTTGTCGAGCCCGACATTGCCGAACCAGGCCTTGCCGACGATCAGGTCGGCCATGATCTCGCCCGAGGCGTTCTTGACGGTGACCCGTTCGCCGAGGGCGTCCTTCTCGGTGACGTCGTTGACCTGCAACTTGACGAACCGGTCCGGGAGCGCGGTTTTCGGTTCCAGCCGGCGGATATCGCCGAGACCGACCAGCAGGTCGCGGATCTCGAGCGGGCTTGCCGGGTAGCCGTCCAGGTCGCCCGTGAGAACCCAGTTGTCGCCGTCGCGGCGAACGCTGGTGGTCGCGGTATTGCTCTGGATGGTGATGCTGGCGACCTCGTTCATGCCGCCGGCAATCTTTGGCAGGAAGGGCTCGCCGGCCGTGGCGGCGGTGTTGTCCACTTCCAGCGTTGCGGCGGCCACAGCGGCGGCCACGGCTATCCCGGTGGCGGCGGCGAGGGTGACGAATGTCGAGGGTTTCATACTCTCTCTCCTCCGTCCTGTTGCATCAGGATGCCCGCATGGTCACCGACCGGCGCCGGTAGCGCAGGAAGGTGACGATGAGCAGGGCGATGATCACGAGCAGCGGCATCAGCCAGATGTCGAGGAACTTGAGCGTGGCATCGAGCTTGTCGATATCCTTGCGCAGCGCACCCTGCACGTCGCGGAGCTCGCGGCGCAGTTCCAGCATCTCGACTCGGGTCTGCTCGATCTGGCGTTTCTGCTCGTCGGAGAGCACCGCCTCGATCTGGGCCGCGTCGCCGCCGCCCCGTTTCAGCAGGTCGTCAAGGCTGTTCTCCGCGTCCTGAAGCTTGCGGACCAGTTCCTTCTCGGTCGCCCGGTACTGCACTTCCGCGGCACGCTGAAGTTCCTCGACCACGGTGAAGGGCCGGTCGGAATTGCCGCGGGCACGCAGACCGATCAGCGCTTCCGACCCGCTGAGCGAGTCGAGCGCGTTGACCACGAAGTTCGCGTTGTCGGCGAAGGGCACGCTGACCTGCTGGCCGAGGAAGTTCTGGTTCTCGCTCCAGAACTGGTCGTAGAGCATGTCGACGTCGGAGACGACGATGACGCGGATGTTGTCGGCTTTCGCGATATGGCCGGCAGGCGGCGCCTCGGCATCGCCGTCCGGTCCTTTCGGGAAGGCGCTTTCCGCCGGGCCGGTGATGCGGGCGGCCAGCATCAGCTTCTCGCCCGAGGGACTGAAGCCGTTCAGCATCTCGAGCACCTGCGGCGTCGGACGCGCCATCGAGGAATCGATCAGCATCGAGTCCGTGGAGGTCTCGATCAGCGGCTGCACCTCGGTGGTGGCGCCGTCGAGCTTCTTCAGCGCACCCGGCGTTGCGAAGTTGATTTCCTTCAGCTGGCCGGTGACCACGTCTTCCGGATCCATGTTCGCGGGCTTGGCGGAGATCCAGGCGACGTAATCGGTCACGATCGGCCGGGGCAGGCCCTGGCCGCCCATCGAGACGCGGCGCGCGCCCTTGCGGTCGGCCGCGATCTTGTTGTCGACCAGTTCGACGCCCCAGGCTTTCAGCAGGGTTTCGAGATCGGAAGCATCCGGTTGCGGCGCCTGGCCCATGCCCATCGGCGGTGCGGCGAGCGGCGCGATCTCGGCATTCGAGTCGACAAGTGCCAGAACACGGCCACCCTTCATCACGAACTGGTCGATGGCGTACTGCACCTTCGCGTCCAGGTTACGCGGATGGGCAATCAGCAGGATGTCGACATCGACCGGTATCTCCTGCGAATCGGTCGGCACCGAGAACACCGTGAAGAAGTCGCGGATGCGGGCGATGAAGCCCCATTGCGGCTGCGCGAATTGCGGGTTCGGATTGCCCATCACCGGCAGGCCGGTCATCACCCCGATCACGGGCTTCTTCGGTGTCGCCAGCGAATAGACCAGCTTTGTCAGGTCGTACTCGATGAAGGTCTCGCGGTCGCGGACGAAGAACGGGACGACTTCCTGGTCGTCGGTCGAGTTTGTCGCGGCGAGGCCGAAATAGCCGAGGTCGTTGGCGCTGTTGACCGGCACGCCCCGCAGCCCGAAGGAGACCGCGCGGTCCTCCTCGTCGGTGAAGGGCTCCGGATTGTAGGTCTCGAGGATGAGCTTGCCGTCGGCGATATCGGCATATTGTTCGAGCAGCTCATGCACCCGGTTGTAATAGGTGGCGTAGCCCGGGCTGCGCTCACCGAGCGACTTCGAGTAGTAGAGCCGGACGGTGATCGGCTCCTCGATGCTTTCGAGCACCTGCCGGGTGCCGTCGGAGACCGTGAAGAGCTTGTCCTCGGTGAGGTCGATCTTGGTCGCCTTGAAGGTGGCGTTGGAGAAGATGTTGACCGCGAAGAACAGCAGGATCAGCAGGAAGATCGCGATCAGGCCGAGCCGGTTGCGGTCGGCGTTTTGCAGGAATTTCATCTGTCCGTCCCCCTCACGATGCTTTCTTCAGGTCGAGGATCAGGAGATTGATCCACAGCCAGACGAAGATCAGCGAGCCGAAATAGACGATCTGCCGGACATCGATGACGCCCTTCGAGATGGCCTGGAAATTGGTCAGGAAGGACATCGAGACGATGGTCTCGACCAGCAGGTCGGGCGCCCAGCCGCGGAAATAGTCGAGCACCAGTTCGACCCCGCTCATGGTGAACAGGAAGCAGACCGTGGCGCCGATGATGAAGGCGATGACCTGGTTCTTGGTCAGCGCCGAGATCGACGCCCCGATGGCGAGGAAGGCGCCGGCCATCACGAAGCTGCCGATATAGCTGGCGACGATCACGCCATTGTCCGGATCGCCGAGATAATTGACGGTGATCCAGAGCGGGAAGGTCAGCGCCAGCGCCACCCCGGCAAACAGCCACGCCGCGACGAACTTGCCGATCACCGCTTCCAGCGCTGTGACGGGCAGCGTCATCAGCAGTTCGATGGTGCCGCTCTTGCGTTCCTCCGCCCAGAGCCGCATCGAGATCGCGGGGATCAGGAGCAGGTAGAGCCAGGCGTGGAAGCTGAAGAACGGCTGCAGGTCTGCCTGACCGCGGTCGAAGAAGCCGCCGATATAGAAGGTAAAGGCGCCGGAGACCGCGAGGAATATGACGATGAAGACGTAGGCGACCGGCGTGGTGAAATATCCGGCGAGCTCGCGCCGGGCGATCAGCGAGATGTTACGCATCGGAACGGTCTCCCGTGGCATTGTCGCTGGTGATGCGGCGGAAGATGTCGTCGAGCCGGCCTTTCTCGACCGACAGTTCGGAGACGGGAATGTTGCGCGCCTTCACGAAATCGGAGACGTCCCCGATGATCGGCCGTGCATCGCGGGCATTGACCCGCAGCCGGGCGGTCTGGTCGTTGACGTGGATGCGTTCGACCATGTGGACGCTCTCGATGGCGCCGAGCCCCTCGGTGACGGATGTCACCGCGGCGGCGTCGAGCGTGATCAGGACGGCATTGTGATAGGGCAGGCGCGCCATCAGCGATTCCGCGGTGCCGTCGGCGAGCAGCTTGCCGCGGGCGATGATCACCGCCCGGGTGCAGATCGCCTCGACCTCCTCGAGGATATGCGTGGATATCACGATCGCGCGTTCCGCGGCCATCTCGGCGATCAGGCTGCGCACCTGGTGTTTCTGGTTCGGATCGAGCCCGTCGGTCGGCTCGTCGAGGATCAGTACATCGGGATCGTGCAGGATCGCCTGGGCGAGTCCGACGCGGCGCTTGAAACCCTTGGAGAGGGTGTCGATCGGCCGGTACATCACCTCACCCAGCTCGATGCGCTCGGCGACGCGTTCGATCCGGCGCCTGCGCTCCTTGCCGTCGAAACCGCGGATGCCGCCGACGAAGTCGAGAAACCCGGCCGGCGTCATGTCGCCGTACATCGGCGCGCCTTCCGGCAGGTAGCCGATCCGCTTCTTGGCGGCGACGGGTGAACGTCCGACATCGTGGCCGCAGACCTCGATGGTCCCGGCAGTCGGTTCGAGGAACCCGGTAATCATTTTCATGGTGGTGGATTTGCCGGCGCCGTTCGGTCCGAGGAAACCGAGGACCTCGCCGGACTGGACGGAAAGATCGATCCCGTCCACGGCAGTCAGCGAACCGAACCGTTTGGTCAGTCCGCGGACCGATATCATTTCAGTCATTTCCAGCCTCTTGATCATCCACTCGAATGCAAGTGCATGGGGCCGGGACTATACGGATTGGCGGAAACACTGCACGCAGTTCGACGACGCATTGCACGTCCTCCCCGCGATCAGCCAGATATGTCTCCGGCTATCCGGACCTCCCGACCGGAAAGACGGGGCAAGTACCCCCGCTTCGCCGCGAAAACTATGTCGGAAGACGCCGGCGTCAAGAGGCGGCGTGTACCGCCGCCTCCGACTGGATGGCCTTCTGGAGTTTCTCGAATGCGCGGACCTCGATCTGGCGGATACGTTCCCGGCTCACGCCGTAGCGGTCGCCGAGTTCCTCGAGGGTGAGGGGGTCGTCGATCAGCCGCCGGTTGGTGAGGATGTCGCGCTCGCGGTCATTGAGATCCCCCATCGCCGATTTCAGCAGTCCGCTGCGGTAGCTCAGTTCCTGGTTGCTGGCGAGATGGTCTTCCGGCGACGGGCGCTCGTCCTCGAGCAGTTCGATATGCGTGAGCTCGCTCTCGGCGCCCACCGTGGCGTTCAGCGACGAATCGCTGCCGACCATGCGGCGGCTGAGATCGGTGACCTCGTGTTCGGGGACCTGCAACTCGTGGGCGATCTGCCGGGTCTCGTCCGGGGTGAGCTCGCGGTCGTCCAGCATGCCGAGCCTCGCCTTGACGCCGCGCAGCTTGAAGAACAGGCGCTTGCGCGCGGCGTTCGAGCCGGTTTTCACGATCGACCAGGAATTCAGCACGAACTCGCCGATCGCGGCGCGGATCCACCACATCGCATAGGTCGAGAGCCGGTAGCCGAGCGACGGGTCGAATTTCTTCACGGCCGTCATCAGGCCGATATTCCCCTCGGCGATCAGGTCGGAGACCGGGAGACCGTAATTCTTGAACTTGAAGGCGATCTTGGCGACCAGCCGCAGATGGCTGGTGACCAACCTGTGCGCCGCTTCCACGTCGCCCTTGTCACGAAGGCGTTCCGCCAGCTCGATCTCTTCCTCCTTGGAGAGGACGGGAAAGGCGCGAATCTTCTGCAGATAGCCGTTCAGGCCCCTGTCGGGGACCGCGGGCAAATTGAGTGTCGTCATCCTGAACCTCCTCTATGGACACTTCAGTCGTAAGACCGGCGCGTTACCGGATCACAGTCGAGGAGAATTCTGTCTGAACTGTGGCAACTCCCGAAGGCAGTTCCACATACCCCCGAGGGAGGTGACAGACCCTCTGCCGAGCGATCCGCGCCGGACCTGGCGGACCCTTACGAGGCATCCACTTCCGACGTAAGCAATTTACGAAATCGCGAGGCGTTTTTCAAGTATTTCCGATAGATGCGGCGTCCGGTCTCGATGCCCCGGCCCCCTTAAATCGGATGCGGCCCGTTCCCATATGTCAGGGTGGCGGTCCGCAGCCGGCAGGCGTTTGCGCCTGGCGGTGCCGGATCGTGGAAATTTGAGCAAAGTCGTTGCCGACAGGCCGGCAGCGCGGTTCTGTTTGAGCCGCATTGATCGGCATTCAGCTGGCGGCACGGGTGGGGACATCGTTTGGACAAGATCGAGCAGTTGCGCATGGGCGTGATCGTAGAGCGCCGGAAGATCGACAATCCATGGGTCGATTATTCCTGGCGGGCGGTCTCTGTCTTCTCCGGCGCCCCGCCAATCGCCGGCTGGCAGGCGATCCGGTCCGGTCAGGACTGGGTCCAGTTCCATGCGGCGACGCTCGACCTCAAGCTCTACCGGCGCGAGACGGAGGGCTATCGCTACAACCTGACGACGCCGGTCCCGTCGCTCTACGTCGTCATGCGTCCGGGCGAGGAGGCTGGCGACCCGGACATCATCCCGCATCTGGTGACCGCCTGTCCCTACGAGGCGATGGGCTACACCAACAACGACGACATGGTCGACGCGGTGCCGATGCCGGTCGAGGTGCTGGCGCTGGTCAGGGATTTCGTCGGCGAGTTCCATGTCGACGAGCCGTTCTACAAGCGCAAGCGCGACAAGGTCGACCCCGACAAGCTCGGTTTCAGCCGGCGGAGGCGAACCAATGAGCAATGACCGCGGGTTTCTCGGACGCTGGTCGCGGCTGAAGCAGGTCGACCGGGAGGCCAAGGCCGAACAGCCGGAAGCAGCCATGGAGGAAGAGGTCCCGGCGGCGCCGGTACCGGCGGCTGCGGATGATTCGGAGCGGGTGACGGCGCCGGCGGAAGCCGATGTCGGGGAACTGCCGGATATCGAATCGCTGACGCGCGATTCCGACTACACGGCCTTCATGCGCGAGGGGGTCCCTGAAGACCTTCGCAATCTTGCCCTGCGCAAGCTGTGGCGCAGCGACCCGGTATTCGCCAACCTCGACGGCCTGAATGACTACGACGAGGATTTCCGAATGGTCAGCATGGCCGGCGAGGTCATGAAGAGCACCTGGAAAGTCGGGTCGGGTTATGACGAGCCGGAACCGGATCCGGAAGTCGCCGGCGAGGAGATGGAGGATCTCGACTCCGCTTCCGCCGGGGCAGGCGAACCGGATGTGGCCCCCGAGGGGGAGCCGGCGGACGAGGCTTCCGGGGAAGACGGTATGTTTCCGGATGGCGGAAAAGCCTGAGTCATCTGTTCGCAAACCGCACGAAACCAACAAAAACCGACGATTCTCCGCAATATTTGATTTGACGCCGACAAGGCTTCGGGCGTTCAATGATCGTGCAGTATTAACTGCCAAAAAAGAAGATGCCCGTAATGCAATAAACGGGTGATAGGGGCGAGTGATATCGCCGAGAGGGAGCAAGGGTGGCAACGATTTCCCACGGGACGCAGCCGATAGCCGAAGAGGACCAGCTTCGTGCGCAGTTCTACGCACTGCTCGCCGCCTTGCTGGCCCGCCCCGCGGATGCAGAAATGCTGGCTCGCCTCGCCGGTATCGAGGGGGACGACACGCCGATCGGCAAAGGCCTCAGGACCCTGTCCGAAGTGGCCCGGGCGACGACGCCGGATGCCGTCGAGCAGGAATACAACAATCTCTTCATCGGTATCGGCAAGGGCGAACTGACGCCCTTCGGATCCTATTACCTCACCGGTTTCCTGAACGAGAAGCCGCTGGCAAGGCTGCGCAGTGCCATGGATCGCCATGGCATCACCCGCGCCGACGAGGTCAGCGAGCCGGAAGACCATATCGCCTCTGTCTGCGAGATGATGTCCGGCCTGATCACCGGTGCGTTCGGGTCATCGCTCGATCTTGTCGAGCAACGCGAGTTTTACCGTGAACATATCGGCCCCTGGGCCGGACGCTTCTTCGCCGATCTGGAAGCGGCGAGGGCGGCGGCCTTCTACATGCCTGTCGGGGCTATCGGCCGCCTGTTCATGGAGATCGAAGCTGAAGCCTTCGAGATGACGGCCTAGCGTCGGGGCGGAGGGCGGCGGGCCCCCTAGGCAGTTTCCGCCGCACGAGTTGCACGTAACCGCGAAAGGGAGAGTGCATATGAGTGAAGCCAAGGAAAAGACGGTCGCAACGCGCCGTTCGTTCCTGAAGTCGGCAGGAATTGCCGGCGCCGCCGCAGGCGTCGCCGCGACCGCTGTCGCTTCGGCGTCGAAAGGTTCGGAAGCTGCCGCGCCCGCAGGCCCGCGTTCCGCGGGTTACCGGGAAACGGATCACGTCAGGAAGGTCTACGAACTCTCGAGGTTCTGAGTATTTCCTGAAGGCAACTATCTAGGAGAGGCAAAATGCTAACCAAGAAAACCGGCGGGGTTGCGAACGGCCCCCGCCTGAGCAAAGCGTTAGCTGGCATTGCTGGGAAGACGGTCGATCGCCGTACCTTCCTGAAAGGCTCGGGGCTCGCCGCAGGCGGCGTCGCTCTCGCCTCCGTGCTGCCTGGAACTGTGAAGAAAGCGGAAGCGCAGGTTGCGGCCGGCGCGGGCGACATGAAAATCGTCAAATCCGTCTGCACTCACTGTTCCGTCGGCTGTACGGTGCTGGCAGAAGTCCAGAAGGGTGTGTGGGTCGGGCAGGAGCCCGGGTTCGACAGCCCGTTCAACCTCGGCGCCCATTGCGCCAAGGGTGCGTCGGTGCGTGAGCACGCGCATGGCGAACGGCGTCTGAAGTATCCCATGAAACAGGAAGGCGGTCAGTGGAAGCGCATTTCCTGGGAACCCGCCATCAACGACATCGGCGACAAGATGCTCGAAGTCCGCGAGAAGTCGGGCCCCGATTCCGTCTACTGGCTGGGATCGGCGAAGCACAACAACGAACAGGCTTACCTGATTCGCAAGTTCGCCGCCTTCTGGGGCTCCAACAACATCGACCACCAGGCGCGTATCTGCCACTCGACCACGGTCGCGGGCGTCGCGAACACCTGGGGTTACGGGGCGATGACCAACAGCTACAACGACATGCATAATTCGCGTGCGATGTTCCTGATTGGCTCGAACCCGTCCGAAGCGCACCCGGTCTCGCTCCTTCACATCATGAAGGCGAAAGAGCAGAACAATGCGCCTCTGATCGTTGCCGATCCGCGCTTCACGCGCACTGCGGCCCACGCGGACGAATTCATCCGCTTCCGGCCCGGCACGGACGTCCCCGTCATCTGGGGCATCCTGTGGCACATCTTCGAGAACGGCTGGGAAGACAAGGAATACATCCGCAGCCGCGTCTGGGGGATGGACCAGATCCGAGCCGAGATCAAGAAATGGACCCCGGAAGAGGTCGAACGCGTCTCCGGCGTGCCCGGCTCGCAGCTCAAGCGGGTTGCCCGCACGCTGGCCAACAACCGTCCCGGCACTCTCGTCTGGTGCATGGGCGGCACGCAGCACACGATCGGGAACAACAATACCCGTGCCTACTGCGTGCTTCAGTTGGCGCTCGGCAATATCGGCACCCAGGGCGGCGGCGCGAACATCTTCCGCGGCCATGACAACGTGCAGGGTGCGACGGACCTCGGCGTTCTCGCGGACACGCTGCCCGGCTATTACGGCCTGGCGACCGGTTCGTGGAAGCACTGGGCCCGTGTCTGGGAAGTCGAGTACGACTACCTGCTCAGCCGTTTCGCCAGCAAGGAAATGATGGAGTCCAAGGGCATACCGGTTTCGCGCTGGTATGACGGCGTGCTCGAGGCGAAAGACAACATGGACCAGCCGGACAATGTCCGCGCCATGGTGTTCTGGGGCCACGCGCCGAACTCGCAGACCCGTCTGCCGGATATGAAGAAAGCGATGGAGAAGCTCGATCTTCTCGTCGTGATCGATCCCTATCCGACCATGTCGGCGGTGATGCATGACCGCAAGGACGGCACCTACCTCCTGCCGGCGGCGACGCAGTTCGAGACCTATGGCTCGGTCACCGCGTCCAACCGCTCGCTACAGTGGCGCGAGAAGGTCGTCGAACCGCTGTTCGAATCCCTGCCCGATCACACCATCATGGCGATGTTCGCGAAGAAGTTCGGCTTTGCCGACCAGATGTTCAAGAACATCAAGATGAACGGTGATGAGCCGCTGATCGAGGACCTCACCCGCGAATTCAACCGCGGCATGTGGACGATCGGCTATACCGGGCAGTCGCCGGAGCGTATGCGCAAGCATATGGAAAACCAGGCAACCTTCGACCGCACGACGCTTCTCGCGGTCGGTGGCCCGGCCGATGGCGACTATTACGGTCTGCCCTGGCCGTGCTGGGGAACTCCGGAACTCAACCATCCGGGAACGCCGGTGCTGTACGACACCTCCAAGCCGGTGGCGGAAGGCGGTCTTTGCTTCCGCGCCCGTTTCGGTGTGGAGCGTGAAGGCCAGAACCTTCTGGCGGAAGGCTCCTACCCGGTCGGCTCCGAGATCAAGGACGGCTATCCGGAGTTCACCATGGCCATGCTGCAGAAGCTTGGCTGGGACAAGGATCTCACCGACGACGAGCGCAAGGCGATCGACGCGGTGGCGGGCGAAAAGACGAACTGGAAGGTCGACCTCTCGGGCGGCATCCAGCGCGTTGCCATCAAGCATGGCTGTGCCCCGTTCGGTAACGCCAAGGCGCGTACCGTGGTCTGGACCTTCCCGGATCCGATCCCGGTGCACCGCGAACCGCTCTACACGTCCCGTCGCGATCTCGTGGCCGATTACCCGACCTACGACGACCGCAAGGCGTGGCGTCTGCCGACATATTACAAGTCGATCCAGGACAAGGATTTCTCGGCCGATTATCCGATTATCCTGACCTCCGGCCGGCTTGTTGAATATGAAGGCGGCGGTGAAGAAAGCCGCTCGAACCCGTGGCTGGCCGAGCTCCAGCAGGACATGTTCGCCGAAATCAATCCCTTCGATGCCAACAATCTCGGCATCAAGGACGGCGAAATGGTCTGGGTGCACGGTCCGGAAGGGGCGAAAGTGAAGGTAATGGCCATGGTGACCGAACGTGTCGGCCGCGGCGTTGCCTTCATGCCGTTCCATTTCGGCGGCCACTGGCAGGGTGAGGACCAGCGGAGCAAGTATCCGGCTGGAGCCGATCCCTACGTACTCGGCGAGGCGTCGAACACGGCGCAGACCTACGGGTACGATTCCGTCACCCAGATGCAGGAGACAAAATGTACTCTCTGCCGCATCGAGAAAGCATAAGGAGCGAAAATCATGGCTAGAATGAAGTTCCTTTGCGACGCGGAACGCTGCATCGAGTGCAATGCCTGCGTCACGGCCTGCAAGAACGAGCATGAGGTGCCCTGGGGCGTGAACCGCCGGCGTGTCGTCACGATCAATGACGGCAAGCCCGGTGAGCGGTCCATCTCGGTCGCCTGCATGCATTGTTCGGACGCGCCCTGCATGGCGGTCTGCCCTGTCGATTGTTTCTACCAGACCGATGAAGGTGTGGTGCTGCATTCGAAGGACCTCTGCATCGGTTGCGGTTACTGCTTCTACGCGTGCCCGTTCGGTGCGCCGCAGTTCCCGCAGGCGGGCAATTTCGGCAGCCGGGGCAAGATGGACAAGTGCACCTTCTGCGCCGGTGGCCCGGAAGAGGACATGTCCTCGATCGAGTTCTCGAAGTACGGGCGGAACCGTCTTGCCGAAGGCAAGCTGCCGCTTTGTGCCGAGATGTGCTCGACCAAGGCCTTGCTGGCCGGTGACGGCGATGTGGTTTCGTCGGTTTACCGCGAACGTGTCGTCGCTCGTGGTTTCGGATCCGGAGCCTGGGGCTGGGGTACTGCGTACCAGCTCAAGTCCGGTTCCTGACCGATCGGTCGAATGACCATCTGAATGCGAGGGGGTGGCGACATCGCCACCCCCTTTGCATATCGCCAGCAAGATGAAGAACGGGAGAATGTCGATGAATCGGGCAGGAACCCGGGTCGCCGCAATTGTTGCGGGGCTCGCTGTTACGATGCTGCTCGGCGGTTGCTTCGAAGAAGAGAAGCGTCCGCTCATCCAGTATGATCACGAGACCTACCAGGGTAAGAAAGACGCTCAACTACCGGCCGACACGGTCGAAAGGCTCCGCAGCCGGGCTTCGGATCAGGCGCAGCCTTTCTAGGATCAACGGGTTATCGGGGAGTTATGACATGACAATCGCGAAATTTTTGCGGCGTGGACTGGCTGTTGCCGTTCTTGCCGCGCTGGCGGCGGCCTTCGCCCCCGGCACGATCGACCGCATGGAACCGGGCAAGGCTGCCGTCGCACAGCAGCAGGGCACGGTTCCCGGCAATACCCAGGGCATCAGCAGCGACGCCGATTTCTGGCGCATGATCAAGGGCGGCGGTGTCCAAGGCGGGATCCAGGGCAACGTCTCGATTCCGGACAAGAAGGCCGGCATGCTGGTCCAGGCGGAAGGCGAGGAATGGCGTGCGCTCCGCAACGGTCCGCTGAAGGAATATGGCGGCTACGCGCTCGGTGCCGTGGTGCTTGTCCTGTTGCTGTTCTTCCTCGTCCGTGGCCGCATCAAGATCGATGCCGGATTTTCAGGC